>JANQGB010000661.1 GCA_028277545.1 Phycisphaerae bacterium
GGACGTGTTGGCGTCGTCGACGTGCTCCTCGATCACCTGCCAGCCGGCGGAGTAGTAGAACCGGCGGTGCTGGTCGGTCCCGTTGTGGGCGCCGGTGGAGGTGTCCTACAAGAGCTGAATCCCACGCCTTACAGCCCGCGTCTGAGCGAGAAATCAATAGACGTTGTTCTCGCCGACATTGCGCAGGATCGCTGAAAGCCACACGAGTGAGTGCCCGATGGGTGGATCCTCCCCGCCCAGAACTGCCTGCAGCCGCTCCCAATCATGGCTCAGCTGCCCCATCGTCAGGTCGCCGGGATCCTTTCTGGGTTCGTAGAGCTCGTCCTTTGAGATATCCCAATAGTAGTCATCCGTTACATCAAACTCCTCTCGACCCGTCTCCCGCAAGTGCGCGAAGAGCCGGTCGGCGACTGCTTGCAGCTCGCTGAGTTTGATATTCATCCGCCACCTCCCGCATCTTCGATCCTCTTGATCTGCTCTTGATAGTTCTTGATACTATTCTCAAGGCCCCGAATACGAGAGTCAATGATCTTCTGTCTCCTGTCGGGAGGAGCATCCTTCAGGAAACCCTTATCATCATACTTGTCCGGATTTGATTTGTAGTCCTTGAGTTTTTTCTTGTGCTTCTCCACCTGCTTCCTGAGCCCCTTTGCAGCATCCTTACACTTCTCTTGCGCATCTGCAGCTCGATCCGCCGCCTTCGCTGCATCGGCGGCTTTCTTCGCCCGACGCGCTTCCCGCGCGGCCTTCAACGCCTTGCGAGCCGCATTGACCGCTTTCGCTCCGAGCCACCAGCCTGCGCCAACTTCGTCGACGGGCGTCGCCAACGCAAGACCCGCCATCAACGCCGTCGAGACGACCCTGAATTCGGTTTCCGATATATGCTGCTGGTTGTATCCCTTCCCGAGCGCATCCTGCACGTTCCCGCTCGCGTCACAAGTCGGGCACAGACCGTCGGGATCGAGATACCTGACTGGGTCTGAGAAGGCATACTCGTAGAGGTTCATGGAGCTGCCGAGATACCCGACCGGATCACGCTGCGCCCACCGCCCGAGATCGGGCAGATAGACACGGAACCGCACCGCGTAGTTCTCCGCCTCGTGATTGAACCTGTAGCCGGCGTACCCGGCGATGTTGTCCGGGCCGTCTGTGGATGATGGATCACTGACCCACCCCGCCGGCAGCGGCGCGCCGAAGCCGGCTTCGAGCAGCATCCTACTTCGAAGCGGTCGCTCTACAGCGGTGCGCCAGTTCGAGACATGACCTAGCGTACGCCTGCGTCTCGGCATGGAAATCCAGGACAGTGATGTACTCCTCAAAGTGACGCTCCGCGACGCTCCAACTCTCCCCGCATAGCGCGTCCACCACGTCCGCGGGGCCCATGTTCAGGCAGATCTCCACGAGCCTCACGACCGCGAAGGCGAGCGGCTGGGTGTACACCAGCAACTCCTCATGCCCCCATGCGTCGTTCGCCACCCTGTAGTCCGACAGCTGCAATGGGGTCAGCTGGCGGGCCTGATCGCGGCCCGGAAGAATCGATCGGACCCAGACCTGCGAGTTAGACAATCCCGCCGACTCTTGGAGTGCTCTTAGGTCTGCGCGGGTCACGCCTCCACCCGCCTCTGCGGGAGTCAGCACCCACTTCCTCTGGCAGGCGAACTCCTCCAGCTCCGACATCTCGGCGAGCCTTGCGTTGACCGCCGCGTGCCAGAGCAAATCACACTGTGGTGTGGTGTCCACGCTGGATCCTATCTTGGACAGGCTCTTATCACGGTGCTTGGGTAAACCGGACTTTGATGTCGGAACGATGGCCCCCAATATCTCGGGAATGGGTGATGGTAGGCGATCCCGCGGTGCGTCCTGTCGTAGATCTGTGGAATCTCAGTGTGTGCCCACCGCCTTGCGCCACCTCCACACCTCCGCCCTTCGGCTCGACTTTCATGCCTTCGGTGAGTTTCTTCCACGTGTCCTTAGCCGCCTTTTCCGCGTCCTCACACTCAACCGTTCGATGAGATGTTCTCCTGCTTCCGCTCCGCGTTGGTTTCCCTTCTGTACCCATGTTTCGGAGTTGGCGCCTGGCGTTCCAGAACGGGCGCGCTGCTCGATGCATGGCCAATCGCGCGCTCGCGCTGCCACGCGCTGCGGCACCGGGAAGACCCGCTCCGGCGCCGCCGCCGGTACCAGCCGCACCGCCGCCACCTCCGCCTGCACCGGCGCCCGCACCACCGCCGCCACCGCGGTATTCCCTCCTTAGTCCTTGCGCGTCAGCCCACGAGATCGGTTCGCTGCCCACGTACTCGTACAGGTTTGCGGAGTCGCCTAGATACCCGATCAAGTCCCGCTGCGCCCACCTCCCGAGGACGGGAAGCTGGACGCGGTACCGCACCGCGTAGTTCTCCGCCTCGTGGTTGAGCCTGTAGCCCGCGTAGCCGACGATGTTGTCCGGGCCGTCCGTAGAGCTCGGGTCCGAGACCCACCCCCGCAGGCAGCGGCGTCCCGAAGCCCGCGCTCAACAGCGCCGTGTACAGCGTGATGTCCGCCGCATCGTGCGTCCCGCTGAAGTCGAGGTCCAGCTCTGCGACGTCGCTCGAGTTGCCGATCGAGTACCCGACAGGTACCGCGTGTAGAACGCCGGGTAGCCGTTGGTGTCGGTGTCCCCGTCCCCGCGGGGTATGTACTCACGCTACGCGCGTAGCACTTCTACGGCAGCCGCACTGGCCCGCTCTTGGTCACCGGTTCGAACAGGAACTCGATCGTGCCCGTGCTGATTACGTCGTCGTTCTCCGCACAGGCAATACGCACAACAACAGTGATGACCTCGCCTTGCTCCGGTGTGGCGTCGATGGCAATCGGCGCTCTCCATAGCCCCGCCGCATGCTGATTTTCCGGTGCAGGATTGTAGTACGAAGTCGGCGCCAGCTCTATTGTCACCGGGAGCACGCCATCACTGACCACGCTGTACTGCTTGCCGAGGCTCGATGCAACAACAACATCCTCAACGTAGAGCTCTACCTGATTTGAACGCGGCCCCTTGGCGACAATCCCCAGCGTAAACGGACCGGCGACCTCGTAGACCTCTTCTGTTTCTCCCCTGAGATACGCCGAAAATAAAACATCGCAGAGAGCATACTGAGGGTAGCGTGCGAGCAGCTCGTCACTGTATACCCCGTCTGGCGGACCTACATACTCATACTCCGACACATGCCAGGGGTCATAGAACGGACCCAGGACGAATACGATCAGGCCGGCACAGCTCATGCCGAACAGCAGGACGACGACGACGATAATCAGCGCTTTCTTCATAGCAATTTACAGGCCATACCTCTGAAGATAGTACGCGGTGAGCGTGTTGTGAAATCGCTGCATGTACTCTCCCTGATCAGCCGGTCTGTTCCCGAAGAAGAAGTAGGGCAACACGTCGTCGACGAAGTGGCCGAAGGGATCATCCTCAGGACTTGAGAAATTATACGTCCCTTCGTCGACCGGGTCCGTGGCCAGGTTGCCTTCCTCATCGTACACCGCTTCTTTGTGCCCGTCTGGAGACACGTACTTTGAGTTATCGCCGGTGTTGCAGTGGTACACCGATTTGCTCGGCTTCAGCTCGGTCCAATCCCGTCCCTGCGCCTCTTCCTCCGTGGCCGGCACGCCCGTGTTGTGCTGGTTCCGATTCCAGTGGGTTGATATTGCATCGGAGGCAATATTCTGCAGCACACTTTTTAGCGCGTTCGCGAGCGTGGCCGCGGTGTTC
>JANQGB010000844.1 GCA_028277545.1 Phycisphaerae bacterium
GACTGCCCCGGTAAGCTGCTGCTGGGCGACCGTCTGTCGACGGCCGACCCGGAGGATCTGGCCGCCTACCAACGAGTGCTGCGCCAGTTCTCCCGCGACTTCAGTTGCGCCCACCTCCGGGTGGTGGATGCTGAGCAAGGAGTGGTGGCCTCCATTCGTGCAGACGAGGTGGGCGGACCAAACCCCTTCAATCCCCAGGTGGGTACTCGCTTTCCCGGGACCGTCGAGGTGCACGCGCTGCCCGCGGACTTGGTTAGCGGCGCCGACGCCGCGGCGGGCAAGCACTACCGCCTGTTCAGGCTGCCTCTGCATAACCCGCCGCCGCGAGTTGACGGCCCGCAGCGCGTTATCGAAGGTGTGCTGCACCTATCCACGCCCGTCGGCATAGGGGTGACAAGCCACGCCGCCACTTTCGTGGTGATTCTGTCGGTCACCGTTGCGCTGCTGCTGCTGTACCGCGGCATGCGCAGACACTACCGAGTGTACTACCATATTCGCGGGACGGCAGGCGAGGCGTCCACCGACGTTACACGGCTGGCCGATGAGCTGGACGCCCTTCGGGTGGCGGACACCAAGGGCGCGGTGGCGCAGACCTGGAACGGCCTCATCGATCTGGTCGAAGAGTTGCGGGCCGAAACGCAGCGGGCCTCCGCCAGTGACGAACTGAGGCGGGCCCTGGAGCAGTCCACCGGCGGCCAACTGGCCGATGCCCTGAACACCCTGCCAGATGCGCTCCTTCATATCAGTGACGGCGAGACCATTCAGTACGCCAACTCCATGGCTGTCCGGCTGCTGGGCTGGAAACGCGACGAATCCGAGACGCCGCAGATTGCGTCGCTCCGCCAGCTCGAGACCGGCCCGTTGGGCGGCCGACTGGTGGAGATGATCGGCACCGCTCGCAGACCGGGCGGTGACTATGAGGCACTCAACGAGGTTATCGAAGCGCCGGCCTCGTCAACGCCGGGTGCACCGGCCGACCACTACCGCGTCCGTGTTTTGCCGTTGCGGCGTTCGGCCCGCGGAGCATCCAGCGAGTGCATGGTCGTAGTCTCCGACGTGTCACAGCAGGTACGGGCCGACCTGGCCCGCGAGGAGTTTGTCTCCCAGGTAACCCACGAACTCCGTACGCCGCTCACCAATATCCGGGCCTACGCTGAGACCCTCTCCAGCGGAATGTTCGACGATCCCCAGGTCATCACCGAGTGCTACAACGTGATCACCAAGGAGACGCGGCGCCTGTCGCGTCTCATCGAGGACATCCTCAGCATCTCGCAGATGGAGGCGGGCAGTATGCAGCTCGTCGAAGATGACGTCGATGTGCGCACGCTGCTTTCAGAAGCGGTGCGCGACGTTCGCGGGCTGGCGGACGAGAAGAACATCGACCTGCAGATGGAACTGCCGAGCAAGCTGGGCAATGTACAGGGCGACCGGGACAAGTTGGCTGTGGTGATGAACAACCTGCTAGGCAACGCCCTCAAGTATACCCCCTCCGGTGGATCGGTACGCCTGGGTTGTTCGGTGACCGATAGCGAGCTCAAGGTGACGGTCAAGGATTCGGGGATCGGTATCGACCCAGCGGATCACGACCGCATCTTCGAGAAGTTCCAGAGGTCTAACGACCCAGATGTGCAGAATGAAACCGGCACCGGCATCGGCTTGACAACCGCCCGCGAGATCGCGCGGCGTCACGGCGGTGACATCGAACTGATGAGCCAGAAGGGAGAGGGCTCGACGTTCGTGGTCACCATCCCTATGGCGTCATCCGACCGCCAGGTCGCCCTGGCGGGAGCCGGTTCAAAGGAGTAGTTGGTGATGGCCAGGACCCTGGTAGTGGATGATGACCCTCACATGCTGCGGGTCCTTTCGATGTGGCTCACCCGCAACGGCCATCAGGTGGTCGAGGCCCATAACGGCGCCGAGGCCCAGCGACGCCTCGACGAGGCGACTGTCGACCTGATCATCTCCGATGTGAACATGCCGGAGATAAACGGTCTCGAACTGGTCAACTGGGTGAGAGAGCAGGAATTCGGCAAGGAGCTGCCGATCGTGGTTCTCTCCAGCAGGTGTGATCAGGAGTTGATCGGGGCCAAGCTGAAGACTCATGGCGTGCGGGTTCTGCCCAAGCCCTTCTCGCCCTCACGTTTGATGGTGGAGGTCGATCGACTGCTGGCTGCGCAAACGACGGGGTGACGAGGGCCCGCGCGGGGGCGCGTGAGAGTCGGGGAAGCCAGTCTATGAGTGCGAACGACACACAAGACGCAGGATCGACCTTGGACGGGTCGGCAGGAGCGCTGGAGATCGTCAGCTCCGTGCGGGCTGCGCTGGCTGCCGGCACGCCTGACGGCCTGCAGGCTGCACTGGGGGGGCTGGGCGTCCTGGAGACGACGCTCTCCAGGGTCATGGCTGAGCACTCCGGCATGGCCGACGAACTTCTTCGCGTGTACGAGCAGCTCGGGATTGTCTTCGAAGTGACCCGCAGGCTGCCGTCAATCCACGACGAGGACGAGGTGCTGCGCCTGTTTGTGGAGAGTCTGCGTCCGACTTATCCGGACACAAACGTATCCACCGTGCGGAACAACGCCGCTGGTGAACTGGTCATTTGTGACCACGGCGTGGTTGAAGATCCGTGGATTCGGGCCAGTCTGTCCACCTGTCGTGATCAGCGCCGAGTCATCGTCGCCGACGGACAGCGCGATGTGCAGGGGAGCTGCCCAGACGGACAGGAACCGGGAAGCGCGCAGGCCGGTGCCGGCCAAGCCGAGTTCGGGCACGTCATGTGTGGACCGGTCTTCGCCGGAGACACCTTCGTGTGTGCGCTGCTGCTGGGCTACGACAGCACGGGCCAGGCATCACCGGGCAGACGGCTCTTCGATGCCAGCGACATGCTGCTGCTGGAATCACTCAGCATCTTCTGCGGCGACATGATACGAAACTTCAGACTGCTGGGCGAGCTGCGCCAGCTCTCGGTGGATACTGTTCGCGCACTTATCAGTGCGATCGAGCAGAAGGACGAATACACCTCCGGGCACTCCACTCGCGTGGGCCATTTCGCCCGCCTGCTGGGCAAGCAGATCGGCCTGGGCGAGACGGACCTGCAGTTCCTGGAGTGGTCAGCGCTGCTGCACGACATCGGCAAGATCGGTATACGCGACGACGTGCTCAAGAAGGCCGGCCGGTTGACGGACGAGGAGTTCGAACACATCAAGGAGCACCCCAAGCGCAGCTACGATGTGGTGTGCTCGATCCCGCAACTGCAGGATGCGCTCGACGGTGTAGTCCAC
>JANQGB010000870.1 GCA_028277545.1 Phycisphaerae bacterium
AGTCCGGTCGCCAGTACTGGCGCGCCGGCCCCGCGGGTCAGCCCGCCGGTCGGCGTGGCCTGGTGGACCGGGACGAGCAATGCGGTCCAGATGGTGCCCAATGCCGCCAGCGCAAACAAGATAGTGCCCGACAGGGGACTTCGCGTGGATACTAACAGCAGAGCGGCGGAGATGGTCAAGGCCAGCCAGACCAGCAGCCCGCCAGGGCCGAATCCACTGGGGCCGGCAATCGTCGCGGGCGTACCGCTGCTCAGCTCGATGGCGAGTGTCATCAGGCGGACAGTTGCGATAGCGGACAGGGTGGCCCCGGCCAGGATGGCTGTCGCAGATGCGGCCGGCACCAGAAACGCGGCCGGCTGAGCAGGCGGGCGGGCGGCCTGTTGCCTTAGTCCCGGCAGACACAACAGCAGCGACAGAGCGAGCGAGACGATGGCCGCCACCGCTGAAAAACGGAGCGGAAGTGGTGCGAACCCGGTGAGAGCCGTCGCCGCGACGACCACCGCGGTACAGAGTACCGCGGTCAGCGCGGATCGTGCGGTGGGTCGCTGTGGCGAATGGTCGGTCACTCCGCCGGCGCCGGTTCCACGGATGGTGGGGCCTTGAAGTTCGGTGGCCGCTTGTCCGTCTTGTATGCCGTCAGAACCTTCTGCGTGGCTGCCAGGCGCTCGCGGAGGAACTCGAGCGCCTGCGGCAGGGCCGTGTCCGGCTCGACCGGCGACACCTTCCGCGCGGGCCACTCGCAGATCAGCCAGCCCTGGTAGCACACTCCCTTGAGCAGATCGATCGCCTTGCCGAGTTCAGCGTCTCCCTGACCGGGCAGTTCAAATCCGGAGAAGCCTCCGTTCTCGTCGAAGCGGCCGTCGCACATATGGAAGATGGCGAGCTGCCGCCCCAGCCTGGGTACTGAGATAGTGGGTCGTTCATCCACCAGCCGGGCCAGCAGCGGGTTCCAGGAACCTCTAACGCTAGGGTGCGAAGCGGCATCCAGTACGTACCAAAGGTCTTCGCTGGTAACGAAGTCGCCGCCATTTTCGACTAGGATCGTGACCCCGTGGCGGGCGGCGGTGCCGGCCAGGTCGCGCACCTGCTCAGCTACCCGCGCCAGGGCCGACCGGTGCTCCAGGCCAACTTTGTCGCCCAGCACCAGGCGAACGTTGGGGCAAGCCAGCTTGCCGGCCAGTTCCAGTGTCCGATTCAGCTCCCTGCGACTTCGCTCCACCACTTGCCGGTTGGCGGACTCGAACGAGACCGGCGCACTAATGGAGACCAGCTCCACTCCGGCGTCTGCCAGCCGCTGGCGGGCGTCATCCGGGGCACTGGCCAAGGCAGCGACCTCCGGCAGGCTGTCTTGACCAGCCAGGCCGCGAAGCTCGAAGCCGTCGTAGCCCAAGGCCCCAGCCTTCGCAACGATGGTCTCGAAGTCCCAGTCGGGACACACCAGCGAACTGAAGCCGATTTTGATGGGCATGAGCGTACCGTCTCCATAAGCAGGCTGGCACTGAGTCAAGCAGCCCGGGGTTGGTACGGTAGGGTAGCAAATCCCCTATGCCGGTCAACACGGCCTGCGGTTGCGGCCGGGAGTCGTTCAGGAGCGCTCGACCAGACGGTCGATCAGGAAGCTGGATTGCTCCAGCGCTGTCTCGGTGAACGAACCGAAGAAGGCTTGCACCTCCGCGAACATCTGACTGAAAGCGTCGCGATCCTGGCTCCGCACGGTTTGGCGCAGCTCCTCCACGGCACTGGCGTAGGCCGCGGTCACGTGCTCCGTCTCGGGGTTGCTCATCTCGATCGAAGCGTACAGATCGGCAGACTGGGCAAAGTGGCGGGCGGTCATCAGCAGTTCCATCAAGTACACCGGAGAGGTGAAGCTCAGCGTCTCTTCAAGGCTGACGCCCAGACCCGCCAATGCCCGCCCCATCACCTCGGTCGAGAAATGGACCAGAACCTGGACGATGGCCATGACCCGATCGTGCTCATCGGGTGTGGTCTCCTTGATGGTGAGCCCGCGGGCCTTCAACATCCGCCGGACCCAGTCGGCCCAGGTCTCACCTCGCGCCGCGCATACCGCGACACGCTGCCCCTGCATGGAGTGGACCGAGGGACCGAACATCGGGTGCGTGCCGACCACGCTGGCGGCGGTCGCCTCGAGCATGGCCTGCACCGGCTCGCGCTTGACGGAAGTCACGTCCATGAGCAGGGCGTCGGAACGTACGCGGGGGCCCAACTTGCGGATGACGTCTACCGTAGACTCGATCGGCACACTGATGATGACCACGTCGGCGTGTTCGGCCGCTTCGACGGGTGTGGTTTCGGTGTCCAGGTCCGCGATCATCACGTGGTGGCCCAGGTCGGCGAACATCCGGGCTATGCAGGAGCCCATCCGACCACTGCCACCCACCACCGCCACCGTGCGGGGCTCGAGATCGACCGGCAATTCAGCCCGCAGGGCCGCCTGGCGATCGCGGCTGTCCCAGAGGATCATCCGGAAGACGCTCTCGATCACCGCGGGTGAGAGTCCGAGCGTGGCGGCGTTCTCCCGTCGGTCGCCGATGATGAACCGTTCGCGCCCGGCGTCGCGTATGGGAACGCTATGCTCGCGCTTGTACTGGGCGATCTCGCGGACCAGCGAGGCCCGCCGGGCGAAGATCTGCAGCACCTCACGGTCCAGGCTGTCGATCATCGCCCTCAAGACGGGAAGCGGGCGGGCATC
>JANQGB010000877.1 GCA_028277545.1 Phycisphaerae bacterium
GATCTGCAGGTAGCAGTCGCGGTACTCCGCGGCCGTGCTGTCGTAGGTCTCGCCGTCGGCCGAGGTGGCCAAGACCTTGTAGTCCAGTCCCAGCTTGCCGTAAAAGCTGCGCGGGGCTCGCAGGCTGTCCAGCGTCACCGCCGACTGGGCCAGCCCCCAGCAGATGTTGACCCCGCTGTTGCTGATCTCGACGTCCTCGCCGTTCTGCGGAACGTGCCCTGCCGACCAGTTGTCGGCCGCGTCCCAGTGGTTGGGACCGGCGCTGGCGGTGGTGGTGGTAAGGCCCGGACGTAGACGTGGCCATCGCCTCCCCACTCCGGAGTCGACACCAGGACGACTTTCCGGGAGGCCGCTTTGATCTGGTCCGCCAGGCTCATGTGGTCGCGCCTTTCTCCGCGGCCTCCTGGTCGGTCAACTCGCGCGGTACGATCGGGAACGTCTTCAGGCCGGCCAGCTTGGCGGCTTGCAGACGGCGGGCGCCGAAGACCAGCTCGTACTTGCCCGCGCCGGGCGGGACCTCCCTGGCCGTGGGCGCCTGCAAGACACCGACGGCCTTCATCCGTTCGGCCATCGCTTTCACGGTGGCCGGGTTGCCGATGAACCGTGCGTTCGTCGCCGGCGGCGAGACGTCGGCAATTGGCACTTCGATCGATCGGAACTTCGTGGGCGGGTCAGCATTCATGCGGCAGTCTCCTTCCTGCGGGCTTTCCGGTCTGACTCCTCTGCTCTGCGGACCACGCGGCTCGATCCGCAACCGTGGGGCATGAGATCGGGATCCAGGGGCAGCCAGCGTTCCCGGCGTCGAGTCGGCCTGCCTTCGGGGTGCTTCTCGTCGGCCACCTCGATGACCTCGCCAAACAGGATGGGGCCGCCGCACTCATCGCAGGCCTTCACTCGCTGCTCGTCTTCCAGTCGCCAGCGCACCAGCCAGCCGTTCTCGATGACCAGGCCGCTCACCGGATCGACGGGGCCACGGCAACGACGTCGCGCGGGACGCCGCGCACTGCCAGCCGGCCGGTGGTGGGGTCCACCAGCGACAAGCCCGCCGGTGAGTCGCCGCCCACCCGCAGACGCGTGCCCTTGGGCCAAGTCACCCCGCTGTCGCGGGTGACCGACTTACGGAGCACGATGTCCTCTCCAACCAGAGATTCTGCCATGGGTCCCCTTTCGCGCTAGAACATCAGAAGGCACCCCAGATCAGGCTGGCCACGGCCACCAACGCCACGCCGATGCCGGCCAGCACCACCACTGCCGCCGAGAAGGCGGTTTCCTTGGCCGCCAGTAGACGCAACGGCTCCGGCGAATGTTCGGCTTTTGTTCTCGGGCGCTTGGACGTACGCATAACGCCCTGATAGGCATAAAACGGCGGGTGCTCGGGCGCTTTAAATCGGCGGCTAAAAGCCACTAAACGTTTCTTGCAAAGATGTTTACAAGACTTCGGAAACCTGCATGGCATGCAGGAGGTCAGGGGTTCGAGTCCCCTCGGCTCCATTCTAAGTCGCGATTGTGCAAGAGTTTATATCTTTTGCCCAGCCGCGACTTTTGGCTGCGCGGGCCGTGTGCTGGCCTGGTTCGGGCGCCGGCTTCGGATCGCGCTCAGTTGCGGTTCTTCCTACGGGCGCGGCCCCACCACAACGACCAGAGCTACGCGAGTCTCGACGATCTGCCTGTCCCGCGTTGCGGCCTGCCGCGGACTGGTCTGGAATGTTCGTCGGCGTAGAAATCCCGCTCGGTGGACCTACGCATTGCCCGACCGCGCCGAGGATCGTTCTTGAAGCACCAACTGAGTCAGGCCCCGGCCAGCCGGGCAAGTCGTGAATCTCCAACTCACTCTTGAACGGCTACCGGCAGCGGGCCAGGTACCCGGTGAGTAGGTCGCAGACGGCGAGGTCGCGCCGGCCTTGCCCTCGTCTATCACCCGTCGCGGTGTCCCCTGCACACGCACAGTCGGATCAGTAATGGACGGCACGGGCTGGTCACCGAGACGGTCGGCAGGACCGACGACGATAGGATACCTGACCATGGGCTGGCCGCTGCCTGCACCGCCACCAGCCAACCGATCACGATCCAGAGTCATAGGTGCCAGACTGACTAACTCGATTGCACTCACGGCCAGCCGACACTGGACGCACATTGTCCACTGCCAACCGAGTGACGCTAGTCGTGCGCGAGACGCGGACTTGACCGTCCTGCCTACCTTCGTAGACTGTTTGGGCGGTCCGGGCGGGCCCGGTCCGTCAGCGTGCCTCGATTCCTTCGACGTGGATTTTGACCTGGATATAGACCCATGCGACTTCTGTCCCGTTCAAGGTCGGTTCAGCGGCGGCTTCTCACGATAGTGGGCCGTGGCATTCCGACCGCAGCAATCGTTGGCTTGGCCGTGATCATTCAAGCCGCACACGGCGCGCCAGTCGCCACGCCACAGACGATCGAAGTGGAATCGCCGGACAAGTCGGTGAAGGTCACCATTGCGCTGCGGGGCGGCGTACCCACTTACAGCGTCAGCCGGCTCGGCCAGCCCGTGGTCTCGCCCTCCAGGCTCGGCTTCCGCCTGCGCCAGGGGCCGGCGTTGGATGGCAACTTTGAACTGGCCTCCGGTGTAACGACCAGCGTGGATCGTAGCTGGACACAGGTATGGGGCGAGCAGAAGATCATCCGTGATCACCACAACCAACTAGCAATCGAGTTGAAGGGGCCTTCCGGTGACCCGCGACGCCTTGAAATCACCTTCCGCGTCTTCGATGACGGAGTGGGTTTTCGATACCGAATCCCCGCCCAACCTGGACTGTCCAAGATAGAGATTGCCGACGAACTGACTGAGTTCTGCCTGACCGGCGATCACCGCGCCTGGTGGATACCGGCGTATGAGCACAACCGTTACGAGTATCGCTACACCGACTCGGCGCTGAGCAAGACCACCAAGGTACACACCCCGATCACGTTCGAATCTGCGGATGGTCTGTATCTCAGCATCCACGAGGCGGCGCTCACCGACTTCGCCAGCATGACTCTGTGGCGCGCGAATGGTAACACCTACCAGGCCGACCTGGTGCCCTGGTCGGACGGTGTGAAGGTGCGCGGGGCAGCGCCCATGACGTCGCCGTGGCGGACCATACAGATAGCCGACTCCCCCGGCGGGCTCATCGAGAGTTACCTGATTCTGAACCTCAACGAACCCAACAAGATCGAAGACGTATCCTGGATCACGCCTGGCAAGTACGTCGGCATCTGGTGGGAGATGCACCTGGGAATGTCCACCTGGGGCTCAGGGCCCAAGCACGGGGCCACTACCCCCAACACCAGGCGCTACATCGACTTTGCCGCCCGGCACGGCTTTGACGGCGTTCTGGTGGAAGGGTGGAACCGGGGCTGGGATGGAGACTGGACGGCCAACAGCGACAGCTTCAGCTTCACCAGGCCCTATCCGGATTATGACCTCGAGGGACTGGCCGAGTATGCCCGGCAGCGCGGCGTCCGCCTGATCGGACATCACGAGACGTCCGGGGGCGTGGAGAACTACGAGCGGCAAATGGAGGATGCCTTTGCCCTGTGCCAGAAGCTGGGCATCCGGGCCGTAAAGAGCGGCTACGTGGCCCACGGCAGGGGCATAAGGCGTACCGACGAAACCGGCCAGGTACGCAACGAATGGCATCACGGCCAGTACATGGTGCGGCACTACCGCAAGGTCGTCGAGACAGCGGCCAGGTACCGGGTGACGCTCGATGTCCACGAGCCGATCAAGGACACCGGTATTCGCCGCACCTATCCCAACATGATGACTCGCGAGGGTGCCTGCGGTCAGGAGTTCAATGCCTGGGGCGGCGAGCGGCGCAACTTGCCGGATCACACCACGATTCTCCCGTTCACCCGGATGCTGGCCGGCCCCATGGACTTCACCCCAGGCATTTTCGACCTGTTGTTCGAGGGGTATCAGCAGGATAACCGGGTAAGCACTACGCTGGCCAAGCAACTGGCGCTGTACGTGGTGCTCTATAGCCCGCTGCACATGGCCGCCGACCTGCCGCAGAACTACGAAGCCCGACCGGAACCGTTCCAGTTCATAAAGGACGTACCCACCGACTGGGACACGACGAAAGTTCTTAACGCCCGGATCGGCGATTATGTGACCATCGCCCGCAAGGATCGCCACAGTGACGACTGGTACATCGGCAGCATCTCGGATGAGCACCCCCGCCGGCTGGAAGCCGACCTGAGCTTCCTCGATCCCGAGCGAGCCTACATCGCCCAGATCTACCGCGACGCCGACGACGCTGACTGGGACAAGAACCCGTATGCGATGGCTGTGGAGACGAAGACGGTGACTGCCACCACGAGGCTCTCGCTCAGCCTGGCCCCCGGCGGGGGCACCGCGATCCGAATCCGACCAGCTCGTCAAGAGTGACAGCCTGAGCGTGGGGGCGAGTAGAGTTTCTCTATGGCTGACCGCCGTGTGGGTCACCCCATACCTCGTCGGCGATGTTCGCAGGATCTTGAGAGCCGATTACCTTGCGGCCTTGCGCAAGGTTGCTGGTAGACCAGGAATCAATGGGGCGCCTCTATCCGGGTCTTGACCGGTGTCTCCGTTCAGCACGCCATGCCGTTCATGTTGTTCTCGCTGCTGGCGTTTCAAGTCTGGCTTGCCCAGCGGTAAGCCAGGGGCCGGATTAAGGGGTCGCCCGGAGAGTTGGGGCACTCCGGGCAGTCGTTGCATCAGTGCCATACCTTGGCTACCCTAGCGACATGACCGTTCGGCGCGCAACCCGAGCTCAGCACCTTGCCTCAGTCGGATAGAGCACGTATGGTGGGCTGAGTTGCTACTACGGAGGATTCGCTACAACCGCGGAGGATCTGTCATGACCGGTCGCTTCTCACGCTACTCGCCACTTCTTTGCCTTGTCATTGCTTCGGGCTTCTCGACTCAACGCTCTGCCGGTGAGGAACCTGAACGGATATCCCCAAAGGCTCAGGACGTTCTACGTGGGCTTGCTGCGCATCTACAGACACTACGATCCTTCAGCGTCGAGATGAGTATGTCTATGAACGCTGAGGGGCCAGGCATGAAGCAGAAGCGCGACACCAAGCATCAGTTCTTCGTGAGGAAACCCGACAAGCTGGCCCTGATCAGCGTGGGTAGCGCGGTTGGTCTTACCGTTGTCTACGACGGACAAGAGCAATACATGGAGCATCCGATGACTGGGGAAGGTGGTATAGATACTTCCCCTGACGAAGGTGGACTGGACGGCCTGGGCTTGTCTTATTTAGCCCCAGGAATGCCGCAGGAGTCGTTTGCCATCTCCTACATAGAGGCTCTGGTTTCAAGTGACCCCCTTCCCAAGCTGTATCCCGAGACCGCGAGCTTGACATATGACGGCACCGAGAAGATCGACGGCGTAGAATGCCACAAACTGAAGATCACCCTCAGCGTAAAGGGCGGCTGGACGCTGTTTGTTGACACGAGTGACACTCCCCTCATTCGGAAGATCGAGCCGGATACTTCAGATGTCCCTGCCAATATGCCTAAGATGAAGGTGGATTTGTCCATTGTCTTCAAGGACTGGAAACTCAACCCCGAAATCCCTGACGATCAGTTCCAGATTCCGCCGAAAGACAAGGCGGGTAACGGTGCGTCACGAGGGTAAGACGAGAAGAACCCGGATGCGGTTTCAGTAGAGATCCGCCGTATCGTCGAACGCGCGCTCGCCACCCTGAAGCAAGACGCGAGGGCATTCGGCATTGATAGCGAAGACGAGTGACGGTCGCCAACGTGCTGAGCAAGGTCGGCAGGTCGGATCGGCAGCGGGCAACGAAAGCGCCCGCCAGAAATCGGGACAGAAACAGTAAGCACGAGGCTCATGACCTGTTGGCCGGAAAGTACTTACGAAGCAGATCGCAGGTTCGGGCCCTGCCGCCCGCCATTCTAAATCGTTTTGCCACAAAGCGTTGCAAAAGGCAAGACGGAGCTCATCTGCTTGACTTTCTGCGACCCCGTTGGCGACAACGTCGGCGGGGTACGCTATTGCTCCCCTACCCCCCTGGTGAGATCGGACTGGGCACTTAGAATCACTCCTTATGAGCACGCCACGTTCACGGAGAGTCCATCTGACTCGGCGTTATGCCCGCCAGGTGGCATGCGTATGCGTTTCTCTTCTGATCCTCAGTGGTTGTAAGGAACCCGTCGATCAGGAAACGGCCAGCGACGCGCCGGTTTCCCAGGCTGAGGAGGCCAAACAGACGCCCGATCAACCAAAGAAGGGACGTAAGAGGATCTTCGACGCTTGGCTGCGTTGGCAAAGCGTCACTCCGATCATCGAAGACCAGGCGCTCGAGCGAACGGATGGAGAGGTTTCGATTCGGTTCCGCATCAAGAACAGCGGGACTGAGACCATCTCATTCTCATCGTTCACGCCGCATTTTGCAGCGGGCACCTACTACTCGCACCCGGACGGCACCCCTTACACCGTTGAAGGCGATGATCGCAACATTTCAATCTGGTTCATGCCGTCCGCCTATTATCGTGAGCCCTCATCAGTCATCCAAATCGCCGTTGGGCAAGAGCGCTCCCTCACCGCCACAGTGGAAGTTCCCGACGACATGCCGAATCCGGTCAAGGTTAGTGTCTGTGTTTATGGGCCATTCGTGGAAGCCAGCTTGACCTTGGGTACGCCTCGGAAGCTTACCTGGGTAGAGAGGACGAAGCCGTAGGCAGGCTGTCTGACAGCAATGAGCGCATAAGCCCAGGGCACGCGGGGTCTCACCTGCCTTGAGTTCACCGGCAGGCACGCCGTCGTTGCGACCCGGTGCTGAGAACGAGGCCCCCTGGGACGCTCAGGCCTCCGTTAGTCCTCATACGTATACCACAAGGGCGCAACCTCCACGCTCAAGTCCCATACCATGTGGCCCGGATGCGGATCGTACTCAAAGCCGACTGGATCAATGAAACTGTATCCCGTCTCGAAGCAGACGGCGTCGGGGCGGTTGGCAGACTCAACATAGCGGCTTGTTGAGACGCTGCGAATGTGGTATAGGCCGACCCACTGACCGGCAGTGAAGTTGCCTGCGTGGAACTCCTTCAACGCTGCTGCAAACGCAGGCTGGCTAAGCCTGAACCGCACCATCAATTGCCAGGGATAGACGAAGCTGGAGAGAACGAGAACCGCGCAGATCGGGGCAACGCTCCACCGCCACCGGCGTCGGTGAGGGAGTCTAGACTGATCTTGGGTCGCTCTTTCTTTGTCACGCCAGGATGCGACCAAACGGACAACAACAAGGGCTGCGATCCCCAGCCAGACCGGAACGCCAATCAGCATCGCGAGGCAGGGAACCTGCCCCGTCTCCCAACGCGCGGGGCCACTTGCCTTGATTAGCCCATACACTGTGAGTGCTGAAATCAGAAGGCACTCTGCTATATTTGGGGGTCGAGCAAAACGCCGCCACCGGGGTGTCTTTGGGCCGATTTGATATGTAGTGGAGTCTTGCGGATCGAACCACCGTCCACACTCGGGGCAGGTTCGGGCCGGTAGGTTGACGAGCCGGTATCCGCAGCCAAGGCAGGTCGCGTCGTCAGGAACGTTTGTCTGCTCTGCCATCGCCATCGTCCACGATCTTGGATAAAGTCTCACCTCTAGGACGGTCATGGCTGTTGACGAAGGCCAAGTATACCCTCGACCTCGCCTTGCGCCAGGGGGCGCCACTCCCGTCGATGTTGCGAGGCCCGGTCGAGAACGTGAGCGAGTACGTCAAGCATACCCAAACCTGCCGACCGTGCCGATTGCGACGATTAAGCCCCCATTTGGACGGTCTGGCAGGTATTCTTCTGCTATGCTATGCGTGGTGCGTTTGCTCAGCGGAGGAATGCCTGGACATGAAGCGCGTACGATACTTCGCCCGGCCCATGATCATCGCGATTGTGTGTATCGGCTGTTCAGGGTGCTTCGGATTGCGTAATCGCGCCGTCTTACAGCATGCCTGCGACGATTGCAGGGATGGCCCCTTCTGCGCGTTTCAGACCCTGGAACCGAGGTATTGCCTCCTTTGCCAGCAACCGCTGGATGGACGAGCGAGCATGACCAAGGGGGAGAGATACGCAGAACTCCAAGAGGTCGCCGATGCGTTGTCAGAGGCAGCCCTGGTCAGTCTTCAGCATGCGACAGCCCAAGAAGAGCGAAATGCCGCACTGCGCGTCCACCGGCAATCCGGGGCGATAAAGGACTGGATTGCCAGGGAACGTAGCGTGGACGATTACCTGGAGAACGCGGAGGACTAGCAGTACAGCGCGAGGTTCTTCGTAACGCAGGCTTCCAGCCTGCAAACTTTCGGAAACGATGCAGGCAAGATGCCTGCGGTACGAAGTCGTGACGACTCTGTGCTGTACTGTTGAGCTGCCAAGCGCTGCGGCCGATGAATTCAGATGGACGTATTGGGCCTGACATTCGACGAAGTGCGGAATGCACTTCGGCCTGCGCAGCAGGAGGTCAAGCCTTTGCGGCTGGCTTACCGTCAGTTGCTCAGCGGCCAGGAGGTCGATGGCCCGCTGCGGGCGGATTGTCTGCCCGTGGCCCGGCGGGTGACGGACGGGGAGTTGGAGAAGTTCATCCTGCGGACGCCGGATGACCTCGAGGTCGAGATGGTGGTGGTGCCCATGCAGCGTTGGGGCCGGGCCTGGAAGACGCTGTGCGTGTCGTCGCAGATCGGGTGCGCCCGCGGCTGCGAGTTTTGCGAGACCGGGCAACTGCGGTTGGTGCGGAACCTGACCGCCGGCGAGATCGTCGGGCAGGTGGTACGCGCCCGGAGGGAGTTCGGACTGTCGATCCGCAACGTGGTTTTCATGGGCATGGGCGAACCCTTCGACAACTTCGAGGCGGTCACCCAGGCGGTGCAGGTTCTCAACGACACCTCCGGGCCGTCGATGGCCATGGAGCGGATGACCATCTCCACGGCTGGCCGTATCTCCGGCATCCGGCGGCTGGCGGCACTTGGCTGGCGGCGGGTCAACCTGGCGGTCTCGCTGAACGCCCCCAACGACGACATCCGCCGCCGCATCATGCCCATCGCGGAGGCCGAGCCGATGAGTGCCCTGCGCGAGGCACTGCTGGCCTACCCGCTGAGGAATTGCCAGTTCTTCATGATCGAGTACGTGCTGATCCCCGGCCTGAACGACGGGCGGGCTCACGCCCTGGAGCTGGCGGACTACGTCCGGCCGCTCAAGTGCGTGGTCAACGTCATCCCCTACAACCCGCGGCACGAGTCGCCCTGGGCGGCGCCCTCCGAAGAGGCGGTAGTGGACTTCATCGGCTGGCACAAGGACAGCGGGGTCAACTGCAAACGGCGGCTCACCAAGGGGCGTTCGCAGATGGCGGCCTGCGGCCAACTCGGTAACAGGCACCTGCTGACGCCATAGGCAACCCTGCGCACCTCACGTAGCCATCGCATCAGCCCGTCGCCCGCCACGCGTCACGGCTGCTCGGCGGCGCTTTCCAGGTATTCGGCATCATCCTCCGCCGCCCGCCAGCGCCGACGGTACAGTGGGCGATACAGCACCGCCCAGACGATTGCGGAAACGAGCCCCGACAGCCACAGGGGCAGGTAGAGTGCCGCCCATCCACTTCTGATCAGCGGCGCCGGCCAGTAGTTGGTCCACAGATCCTCGAAGCCCGCACAGTGCCACTCGCTGGATGCTGACCGATCGTGCAGCGTGAACCCATCGAGCGCCGGCGTGCGGTAGACGATCAGCATGCCGGCAGTGACGCGGACGCTGACCGCCGGCCTATGATAGGTGATCCGCAGGTAGCTCAAGCCCCATAGTGCCACGCTGAGCAGCATGCCGGCATAGGCCGCGTTGGCCGCTATTCGCCGCCATCTGGATGCCTGGTAGGAGACCCGCCACACGGCCGCCCGCCGGGCCGCCCGGGTCCACCGCTCGCGGTTCCGCGCCATGCGCTGCACGTCGAACGCCCGGCCGCAGTCGGGGCATGCGGGAGCGGGCGAGCCGGTCAGATCGTAGCCGCAGTGGCCGCAGTCGCCACGCTGGCGACGGGCCCGCCGACGAAATGGGCCGCGAAGGAGGCAGGTCGTGGGATAGGCCAGCAGGATGGACAGAGGCAGCCAGAATGGGGCATAGACACTGCGCACGATCCCCGCACTATCTGGTTCAGCCGAGCTATCGATGAACCGTACTTCATAACCAATACCGGCCAACTCGAGACGCCGCTCGCCCCAGGGCGGAAGATCCGTCACGTCCGCCAGGTGAAGAAGCTCAAACCCGCCCCTGTGCGTGTCAATGCGGTACGACTTGCCGCTGCCAAGCGGCCTTTCGATGCTGAACCCTGGGCGGCCAATGACATCGGGGCTCGACTCAGCGGACTCCTGCTCGACGGTCTGGCGAGCCCGAGAACTGTCCAGCCAGGCCACTGCCACGCCGGTGGCGGCCAGAACGCACAACACGATAACGGTCTTGCGGATCATTCGATTCGCCGCTGTTCAGGCCGGCTACACCTCGTACGGTTTGCTGCCCTGCTGGTTGGGCGGTGTTGCATCAGCAAGCAAGGCGATTCCACCGGCAAGATGCCGGTGCCACATTTTCTCCACCGGCAAGACGCCGGTGCCACGTTTTCTCCACCGGCAAGACGCCGGTGCCACATTCGCTCCACCGGCAAGATGCCGGTGCCACATTTTCTCCACCGGCAAGATGCCGGTGCCACATTTTCTCCACCGGCAGGACGCCGGTGCCACGTTTTCTCCACCGGCAAGATGCCGGTGCCACATTTTCTCCACCGGCAAGACGCCGGTGCCACATTCGCTGCGCCGGCAGGGTGCCGGTGGCAGGTGCTTCCCGGCGGATTGCTAACCCGGCGGCGCCAGGTCGTCAACCTTTCGCCGTCTATTGCCCCTGGCGGCGATCGATGTGGCTGCCTGCGGCGCAATGTGGTACCCTGCTTGCGGTACGTCAACGCAGTTGGGGGAAAAGACGTGTCCACGCTAACGCTACGGCCGTTCGGCAAACAAGACATCGAGTTCGCCCTGGCCCAGACCGCTCGGGAGGGCTGGGATGCCACGTCCGAGCTATTCGAAGCTGCCCTGGCTCTCGAGCCGGAGGGCTGCTTCATCGCCGAAGCGGGCGACAGGCCCGCCGGCATGGTGACCACCACGCGCTATCGCCAGACCGGCTGGATCGGCAATCTCATCGTCACCCCGGAGCAGCGGCGACAGGGCCTTGGGGAGCGGCTGATGGATCGCGCGATAGCTTACCTGGGCGAGCGCGGTGTGCAGACTATCCGCCTGGAGGCCGACCCGCCCGGTGTTCGACTCTACCGCCGCCTGGGGTTCGTTGACGAGTACAGGTCGCTGCGATTCGCTCGGGCGCCCGGCCAGGCGGAGCGCCGCCCGGCCAACAAACCACTGGCCGCCGACGAGTTGCCGGCGGTCGTGGCCTACGACGCTGAACGATTCGGCGATCATCGCGGGCAACTGCTGGCGGAGTTGCACGGGCACGCCCGGGCCACGTTCTGCTGGCATACCG
>JANQGB010000925.1 GCA_028277545.1 Phycisphaerae bacterium
ATTGGCCCTCCAGGCAGGGGCTTTCCACCGAGGAACAGCAGGCCGAACTACGCGCCATGGTCGCCAAGGCCACCGCCTTGAACATGAATGCCATCATCCTGCAGGTCCGACCGGTGGCCGATGCTCTTTACGATTCTCCCACCGAACCCTGGTCTTCCTACATTACCGGCACGCAGGGGCAGGCACCGGAACCATACTACGATCCGCTGGCCTACGCCGTCGCCGAGTCCCACGCCCACGGCATCGAGCTGCATGCCTGGTTCAACCCGTTTCGCGCCAAGCACACCACCACTGCCGAGTTGGCGGAGAATCACATCTACAAGCGACACCCGGAATGGGTGCGCCAGTACGGCAAGCAACTCTGGCTCGATCCCGGCGAACCGGCGGTCATCGACTACGTGATGGACGTTCTGCGAGACATGGTCCACCGCTACGACATCGACGGCGTGCATGTGGATGACTACTTCTACCCCTACCAGGTCAGAGACGATGCGGGAGAGATCATTGACTTCCCCGACGACGACTCGTGGGCCAAGTACGTCGCGTCAGGAGGAACGCTGGCCCGCGACGACTGGCGACGCGACAACATAAATCGCCTGGTTCGTCGCATGTACGAAACGGTCAAGGCGGAAAAGCCTCATGTGAAAGTCGGGATCAGCCCGTTCGGTATATGGCGCCCCGGGCATCCCGAGCAGATAAAGGGCTTCGACGCCTATGCCGGTCTGTACGCCGACTCCAAACTCTGGCTGGAGGAGGGCTGGGTGGACTACTTCACACCCCAGCTCTACTGGCCGATCGACCAGGTTCCGCAGAGCTTCCCCGTCCTGCTGAAGTGGTGGGTCGAGCACAATCCAACAGGGCGCCATATCTGGCCGGGGAGTTTCACCAGCCGGGTGGGCGACCGCGAGAAGAACTGGCCTGTCACCGAACTGGCCAACCAGATCTACCTGACCCGCGCTCAGGCTGGTGCCGGCGGCAACGTGCACTTCAGCATGAAGCCCGTGCTGCACAACCGGGCGGGCCTGGCCGACGTCCTTCAGCAGGTCTACGCGGTACCGGCGCTTATTCCAGCCTGTAGCTGGCTCGACGACGACGCCCCGCCGGCGCCCAGCGTCGCAGCGGTGCCCGCAGAGAGCGACGGTATGATCGGAATCGAAGTCCAGGCCGGTGACGGTGAGCCGGTAACGTGGTGGGTAGTACAGGCCCGCTACGGAGAGCGTTGGAGTCTGCGCATTCTCCCCGCGACGACCTTCCTCATGCAGATGCCGGCGGAGTCTGATGGCGGTGCGCTTGAGCTTATCGCCGTAACCGCGGTCGACCGCTGCGGTAACGCCAGTGCGCCGGCGATACTCGAGAATGACAACAACTGAACCGCTGCGACAAGGCCGTGGCCGATCCCGCTGATCGATGCACCGGCGGAGCAGGCACTTCCGGAGTCGCCAACGCCGCTCTGGAGAAGGGGTAACGCGGTAGACCGGTCGCAATTTCCGGCCCAGGCAGGTATCAACGCTCTGACCGCCCAGCGGGAACGGATCGATCAGCTTCACCTGCAACAGAAGTCTTGGGACTTCGGCACTTGGCGGGAACACTACCTGGACCACCCCCTGGTCGGCACCGTCGCCCGGCGGCTGATTTGGCACTTCAGCAAGGGCAGGCGGGCGGCTGACGGCATCTTCCGCGACGACTGCATCGTTGATCGGACGGGCAAGGATTTGACGTGGCTGGACGATGACGCCCAAGTTGAGCTGTGGCATCCGCTTGGCCGCGATACGGAGGAGGTGCTCGGCTGGCGACGTTGGCTGGAAGAGCACGACGTCCGCCAGCCGTTCAAGCAGGCTCACCGGGAAGTCTACCTGCTGACCGACGCGGAGCGGCAGACGGACGTATACTCCAACCGCTTCGCCGCCCACCTGATCCGGCAGCACCAGTTCAATGCCCTGTGCGCCGCCCGGGGCTGGAAGAACACGCTCCGGCTACTGGTGGACGATGAATTCCCGCCGGCCTCACTGAGTCTGCCCAAATGGAATCTGCGGGCCGAGTTCTGGGTCGAAGGCGCCGGCGACGACTACAGCGTCGACACCAACGAGACAGGCACCTTCTATCGCCTGGCGACCGATCAGGTCCGGTTCTACCACCTCGGCGCGGCGCAGCACGCCGGACACCCGTTCTCCGGGGGATACCGAACGCGCGGGGGCGAGATCACCGACGACCCCATAGCCCTGGAGAAGGTCCCAGCTCTGGTCTTCTCCGAGGTAATGCGCGACGTGGACCTGTTCGTCGGCGTGGCCAGCGTCGGCAACGACCCCACCTGGGCCGACGGCGGACCTGATGGCCGCTATCGGGATTACTGGCAGAGCTACGCCTTCGGCGATCTCGCGGCGACGGCCAGGACCCGCAAGGACATACTTGAGCGGATCGTGCCACGATTGAAGATTGCGGAGCGGTGCTCGCTCGCCGACAAGTTCCTGGTCGTTCGCGGCAACCTGCGGACCTACAAGATCCACCTGGGCAGCGGCAACATCCTCATGGAGCCACACGACCAGTATCTGTGCATCGTCCCCGGCCGCAGTGCTTACACTGACAACGTGCCCGGTGCGCTCTATCTACCTTTCGAGGGCGACCAGACCCTGGCCGTCATCCTCAGCAAGGCCCTGCTCCTGGCCGACGACCACAAGATCACCGACGCCACCATCGTCAGCCAAATAGTCAGCGGCCGCTGAACGACCGGCGAGCCCGCAGCTATCCGCCAGGAACGACAGCTTGTCCACCCGGACCAGATGCGCCTCAGGGTGCCAAGCGAAAGTGCACGTACCCGGAGCGCTTCTCGTTCCCATTCCCGTCGTCTTCGCCGAGGTAGAAATCGACCTCAAGTGAACTCTCGTAGCAGTCGTAGACCGCGTGCCACAATGTTCGCACCGCTGCACGACCCTGCCCGACGGCGCGCACGCAGGCGTTGGCCTGCTTGATGTCCTCGAGTGACCTCTTGATCGGAGCCCTGTGAATCTGATCGTGCAACCGGCGGAAACGCACAAAGGTGCTGGCCGTCAGAGACTCGGGAATCGACTCGGCCGTCGGATAGGCCCGCCTGTTTATGGGGTGATTCGTCACCCACTGGGGCCCGCCCTTGCCATCAACGACGTAACGGCGCCTGCAATCCGCCGAGTACTCCCAGACAAACGAGTTCCCCGCGCGATCGCCGATGATGTAATGACAGGGCACCAGCGCGTAGTAAAACTCAATCGACTCCAGGGCCTGGCGCGCTTCCCCGACGTTCGCGCAGGTGTCGAGAAGATAACGCGCGATTTCGACCTCGCTCAGGCCCGCCTGCCAGGCGTTTGACGGCCTCGGGGCTGCGTCCATGTTGTTGGCCAGCAACGCAACGGACAGACCCTCCGAGTTAACGCCGTCAAAGCACCCACCCAGGAGTTCATATGCGCAGATATAAAGCGCCGGATAACCGGTAACGGGGTATACTTCGATCACGTAGGGATCTTCTGTCGTTCTGCGACCGTCCTTATGCGCCGACGATCCCAGCATGTCAGCCCAGGTCCCCGTGGACCAGTCGTAGTTCCGACTGAGCGTGGCATGCCCGGACGCACAGTGCGAGGGCGGGTAATACACTACCGAACAGTTGATGCTGGCCGGCAGATTGTAGGGCAGTAAGGTCAGGTCCTGTCCACCCTCGACACTCGCCGCGAAGTGGTCCGCAACACCCAGGGCACGCTGGTAGTGCATGGGATAGGCATCCCGATAGAATTCGAGACGCCCCCGGGCCCTGGACGGCTCCGGGCGTTGAGGCGTGACGCCGTGGCGGGTTTCCGCGATCTGAGCCAGCTTCCGGCCAATGTCCCGCTGGCTGCCTCGCAAGCGGAGATGACGTACTGTCATGTAGTCGTTCGGCCCGCCGGCCACGACGCGCTCGGATGACTCCACGTTCGCCTGATCGGAATCGCCGGCGACCGCCAGCCCGGGCGTCACGGCGGCAATAGCCAAACCCAACAGCAACCTGATCAGATCATCTCGGTGCTTGGCAACGAACATGCTCAATCTCCAATGTTTACGCCGTTAACATCGTGCCCCAAAGAATGGGCCTCTCATTGGGCCAGACCCAGTAATAAGCGCTGC
>JANQGB010000958.1 GCA_028277545.1 Phycisphaerae bacterium
TATCGGAGTTCTGGCAGATCTCAGCCAGCTCACTTGTATGAAGACGGTCTCAGCGACAATTCCGAGTCGCACCGGCGTGTGTCGGCACCTGCCGCCCAAGTTTGGCTGCGTGCTGCCAATGCCGTGGCGGCAACCCGTCCCAGGAGGGAAGGGCACTGCGCGGGAGGCTCCGTCTTGAGGACCGTTTGAGCGAGAAGCTCACGACTACAACGGCCCCGGGAGCCCGCAACGGTTTCCGGGGCCTTTTCTATACCGACGTACGACGAACACTGGTGCCAAATGAACGAGAGACTGGAAGAGCTCACCGCCGACCAGCGCCGCGAGCGGCGCCGGCGGGAACTGCGCGGCGTGGTCATCATGGCCATACCGATGGTAATTACGACCAGCACGCGCATGGTGATGGACGTCACCGACTACTTCATGATCAGCCGTCTGCCGGACGGGACGGCGCAGGCTGCACTGCTGCCGGCACAGTTATTCCTGTGGACTTACATGGTGATCGGGATGGGCGTCGTCTCGATCGTGGCCACCTTCGCCTCGCAGGCCCTGGGAAGGAAGCGCTACTCCGATTGCAGCGCCTACGCCTGGCAGGGGCTGTATCTGGCGGTTGCCTTCGGTCTGCTGGGATTTGCCGTGTGGCCCATGCTGCCCTGGCTGGTATCGGCCGTCGGTCACGACGCCGCTGTGCAGAAGCTGGAGCTGGCTTACTGCAACGTGGCGGTCTGGAGCATCGGACCGACCATTGCCGCGGCTGCGTTGTCCGGCTTCTTCAACGGGGTTCACCACCCCAAGGTTACCATGTGGTCGGCCATCGAAGGCATCGTCATCAACTTCGCAGTCAGCTTCTGCCTGATCTTCGGCAAGCTGGGCCTTCCCGAGATGGGTATCGCCGGGGCGGCGGCCGGCACCGTGGTGGCGACTTTCTACCGCAGCGTGCGCCTGGCGGTCACCATGTGTCTGCCCAGGTTCAACGAGCGGTTCCGTGCCCGAGAGACCTGGAGGATTGATCGCGGAAAGATGGTCAACGTGCTGCGGGTCGGCTCACCTCAGGGCGGCCAGTGGTTCAGCGACGTGGTGGTCTGGATGCTCTTTGTGAACGTGCTGGTGGGACGGATGTTTGGCACGCCTCACCTGATAGCCACCAACGTGGCCTGGCAGTACTTGCGGATCAGCTTCCTGCCGGCCATCGGCGTGGGCATGGCCGTCACCTCGCTGGTGGGCAAGGCGGTCGGCCAGCGCGATCACTGGCGCGCGGTTCGCGAAACTCGCCTGGCCATTCTCGCGGTCGGCGTCTACATGGGTCTGATGGCTGCAGCCTTCCTCTTCTTCGGGCGGGAACTGATCGCCTTCTTTAACGACCAGCCCGAGATCGTGGCCATCGGCGGCGGAGTGATGATTTGTGCCGCTGTGTTCCAGGTGTTCGACGGTATGGGCATGATATACACCAGCGCCCTCCGCGGGGCGGGCGACACGCTCTGGCCGTCCGTGATGTTCGTAGTCAGCCACTGGTTGATCCTGATCGGCGGTGGCTTCCTGATCGCCTGGTTCCTGCCGGGGCTGGGCAGCCTGGGCCCCTGGATTGCCGCGTCCGGGCTGCTGATTATCTGCGGGCTGTTGCTATGGTGGCGCTGGCACGTGCGGGCCTGGATGAAGATCGACATCTTCCGCGAGGACGAGGCCGGCAGTGGCCTCGAGCCGACTACCGATCTCGCCGCCCCCGATGAGGAGGTCTCTGCTTCCATGGCATGAACCGGCCGGAATTCCGGCGAAGGGCGGCGCGCCGCGTTGTACCGGGCAGGCTGGAACACTAAAATAGGTGGTTTCGTCGAGGCAGGATGCGCATGTGCGGGCTGCCTCGGCACCAGAGACGCCTATGCCTGTAACTGCCAACGCCGATTCGATAGCCGCTCGGGTCAAGGCCTGGGCGAAGTGGTTCGATCCCCAGCTAGAGCAATGGGCGTTCGGCGCGGACGCGGACGGTGCAGTCACCGGGCATGACGTCGGGCAGCGCCGGTTAATCGAGTCGATGCGGT
>JANQGB010000990.1 GCA_028277545.1 Phycisphaerae bacterium
CACCGCGTCCCTGCTGACATATTGCTGGAAGCCCAGCAACACGACTTCGCGCAGATCTAATAGAAAGTCGCTTTCTTCCATGTCCTTCTACAGTATGCCGTGTTTTTATTGCTTGCGGTTCGACGTTCGAGCAGTGCCCAACTACCGCGTGACGCTCGTGGCTCCGCACGTCTGTCCGTGAACGGTTTAGGGGCAGCCTTGGCTCCTAAAGAGAAAGACAGCGTGTTGAACAAAGCTGCTTGCGGCCCAGTCGCGCCTAGTCGATAGCGTACCACATACGCCGTGCCGATCACGATCACCGAGCCACTGCACTCGAGTAGCGTATCGTGACCCTCGGACGGTAGGCGGCCGCCTACGTGCTATGCGCGGGGACGCATGTGCATCCGCGACCCTACCGACCGGCGCTGCGGTAAGCAGCTGGCCGCTCCAGCGGCCGGACGTTCGCCGGTAGTACCCGCTTCGATGCTAATTGACGGCCTTCGGCCCACACCCAACGCGTGTGCTGAATTGGCTCGTTCGGTCCCGGGCCCGATCTTCTGCTACCCAGCGGGAGATCGCGTCCTCGTACAATTCCAGAATGCGCCTCCACCGGCACCCGGCGGATCCAGCCAAACGAAGCCAGCAGACGCAAGATAGCTGCAACGTGGCAACACCTCCTCAAGATACCGCTCCGGCACCGCTACAATACGCGAAGTCGTCCACAGGTCGGTAGAGGCCCAGCTATCCATGCCTCCTCTCGGCGCGACACGAGCGCGAGGCCTCCGCAGCTCCAGTTCTACAGCGTTATCCACAGACCTCAATTGTTCTCCTATCGTTCACGCCCACACGAGCGCATTTGGAATACTCGCCCCTATACCTTTCGATCCGGATGCTAAACCGCAACGCCATCCGGGTGATCATCTTGTTCGCAATCCCAAAGAGCCCCTGCCACCGTCTCAGCGTACTGGCCGTACACGGGGCAAGACGGTCCACTGTCACTCTGATCCCGCAGGCAAGTCTCGCGGTCTCTCCTAACCAACAGCCGTTCTGCCAGCGACTGTACTCGCTTCCGTCCTCGTCATCCTACCTGGCATGCCATTCCGGGGGGCGGGATTCGGCTTATGCGCATTCATCGACGCCGGATCAACTCCTGCCCCTCACTCCCAAGTCCATCTCTGACAGCACGGCGAATCAACGCTGCGTTACCATATCGCTCTCCACGAAGTAGCGCTTGCTGGCAAGTAACGTTGCCGTGCGAAGCCTATGCCCTGCAAGCCGGTCAACGATCGCGCCGGGTACCGCGGCTACATCATCATACGTGGCTGAGACATACGAGATAAGGTAGTCGCTCGGCTCCTCTAACAAACCGTCGATTGGTTGATACGCCTTGCTATACGCCGCGATTGCTCGTCTCTTCACATCGATTTCCGCCTTCTGAAGTTCCTGCAAAATCAGTGCAAAATCAGCAGTCCGTTCGGTCACGGCTACCTGCGCCGCATGCGATATCAAGCAGAAACAGGGGACACGCGGACCAGAAATCGGTGCATTCGGCGCCTGTCGAACGTAGATATTGTTCTTCTTAAGCCACTTGATGGCGCTGGGCCCACCGTCCTTCTGCGCTTCATTGAGTTTTACCAGGATCTCCAGGTTATTGATCTTACTCGGTACGTTCCTGCGCGACGTCCCCAAATAGACGACGCTCTCGCAAGGCATAACAAGTAGTGCCTTGCGATCGTCTTCCAGAACATGGTCAATCACCCGTTTACAGAGTTCGCTGATTTCGATTCCAGTCGTCGGCGCCCAGACGCGAATGAGAATGTCATACCGGCCGTACAGCTCGAAGAGAGAGAAGGTGTTTCCAAAAGAGCTCTCGAGAAGAGCGAACAGCGTCTTGTACTTGTGCGTCGTTTGGGCCGGCATCGAAATAAAGACAAGAAACAACGTTTCCTTAAGCTGTTTGCGCCGATATCGCGGATTCACATAGTACTCGGAATGACGCGTTGGGCCAACTGGAATGTCAATTGTGCTTACCTTGTCCGCAATCGTGACGTGATCGACGGGGCGACGCTTGGCGTTTTGGAGCACTGCCGTGACTTCTTCGAGTGAGGGCCTGTCATTGGGGTCGATCTGCATCATCTTCTTGACAATGTCATTCAACTCCATGTTTGCAACGACGTCCGGTGCCTGCATGATCGCGTCCGGACGATTGGCAGTGGAGTGTAGTGTGCGGTACAGGTCCAGCATTTCGTCAAAGCCGTCCGGGACAGTCGTCCCACGCGCGGATGGGTCGACGGCTGGTTGGCCAGTGAGGAGCTCATAGAACGTACACCCCAACGCGTAGATGTCCCGCTGGGCGGTCGGGGGGGAGCCAGGAGTAAAGGATTCGGGAGACATGTAGGGAAGGGCGCCAGCAATCGAAAGACTGGTCGCGGGGTGGATATCATCCTGATACTTGGCTATACCGAAATCGCCGATTTTGACTCTGCTGAGTTTTCGGAACCAAAGGATGTTATGTGGCTTGATATCGCGATGAACGACGTTGTTCTCGTGCGCACCTTGTAAGGCGGTGCAGAGGTCAATGAAGTGATCGAGGAAGCTGTTGCGAGGACCGCGCAGTATTACTTCTTCTCTGTACAGCCGATCGAGGTGGCCGCCGTCGGCATACTCCATAATGACGAAGAAGGCGGTCAGGGGAATGCCCGAGGACACCTCCTCGGGCGGGCGCGAACCCATTGTCTCAACAGCACCGCCATCTCCGAGGATTACGTCTTTCATACGATAGCCGTAGTACTGGATGATCGGCTTATTCGGAGCGAGGTCAGCGAGGAAGGACACGTCAAGCTGGAACGCTTGTATGGTCTGGCGAAAGGAGGAACGGTCGGCAGAATCATCGACAAATACTTTTGCGGCAACGGGGCGGATGACTTGGCGGTTCACTGAACACTCGTCCGCGAGCCAGACGGCAGCGTAGGCACCGGCGCCTAATCGTTTGCGAAAGTGGTACTCGTCAATCCAAACGTCGGCGAGATCGAGTTCGCGATATCGAGACATCTATCACTCCTAGGTGATCGAGGCGAAGAAAGCGCGGGAGGAAGGACCCTCCCACTCCTTAGCGTTGACCAGAAGGCGCATTAGCCTACCTGAGACGTGGAGGGGAGGAATCGAACCTCCCAGCCCGGACGCGTGCAACAGATCATGCGATTCGACCTCTATCCGCCTCTCGCAACGGTGGAAATCGTCACCAGACCTCCACAGCCGCGCAGCTCTCGCCATCACGTTGATCGAAATGACGATTGTGCTCATAAGCACCTCCTTAAGTTCAAGACTGAACATGGAGGCGTCGAGTCCAACCGAGACGGCAATAGGAACCGTCAGGCTGATCCGCAGTTGCACGCGACGAATACTCCGGGCTGTGGCAGCGCCGAAGCCCTAAGTGTCGTTTTAATCGCAGGACTGTCATCGTCCCTGTGCCCGACCGCGCACTCCTTTCATTATACAAAGATGGCAAGCCAGCGCCAACCTGCCGAGCTAACCTCTATCCTACGGTTCAGCCGATTGCACGGCTTGATTGCCCGCTTAAAGTCATAGTGTACTTGCGCCCTGAGCATCGCGCTTCTATTGAGGAAACATACTGCCAGAAAGCCCGGTTGGGCTGCTGCAGAACGTGAGATCCCATAGCGCTGTTACCGCCTATCGGCCGGCGAGTACACCAGGTAACTGACCGCCAGGTCGACGTTCCAAACCATCGTCTCATCCCGCGCCGGGGCGCTCAGGCGAAGAGCGGAGACGGCTAGCGACGCGTCCGCGGCCAGGATCGCATGCGCGAAATGCAGGGTTTGCTCCAGGGTGACATCTTCAAAGTACAGCCGCGTACTGAATCGCTGGTACGGACTCTGGGGCAGGCGCTGAACCGGCTGGGGGATGCTGTCTTGCCAGCAGCTAGCTGGCACACCTGCCGTCTTCATGGCCGCCTCGATCTGGGCGAGCAGTTCTTCGTTGGGGCGTTCCCGATCTGTCGCTTGCTGAGGCGTATCACGAAGAGCCACGATGCGCCGCATGTCCTGCCGCATGCGGATGAGCGCCGCCGATTGGACTTCGTGCGTGTCTCGGGCCGAGTTCGCCGATCGCCAGTGCAGCCAGGCAGCTAGACCGATCAGGGAACACACTGCGACAGCGACTAGCAGAGCCGTTCTGGGCGTGCGTCTCGGACGGGCTGGCGTAGTGTCTTCGCCAGTTGACTGAGCGGGTGGTTCGGCCTGCACTAGTGACGCGCGACCTCCCGGTAGTTCCGAAGGTGGCGCGTCCTTGACGGGAGTTATGGTCGACTGCTCACGATCCATGGTGCTGCTCCCGCGCCGCCCGGATACTGAACTCGACGCCTCCCTTCTTCAGGCGTGAGGTCTTCGGTGGCCGGGCAGTCAGACCCGGGACACGGTTGACGGCCTCAGCGATGCGCTCGGCATCACGATGATCCGCGGTGCGGCCCCGAGCGGTCAGTTGGGTGCTGTCG
>JANQGB010001014.1 GCA_028277545.1 Phycisphaerae bacterium
GCGGACACAGAGTTTGCCGCGGCGGACGGCACGGCGACATCGAAGGACGTACTGGACCACGCCCATGGTGCCACGCCACCCGCAAACATGCGGACCGCCCCCGACGACGACAGTCAGCCGGGTGCGGCCGGCCGGCGCTCAACGGCTCGCGCTGCACGGCGCAGGGCGGGCGATGCGGCAGACACGAAGATGCGGGCTCTAGGACCGTTCGACAGGGACGAGTCGGAAGACAAGGCAACTGTTCCCGAGTTCGCCGACCTGTTTGGCGGCATATTCGGTGATGCGCCGGCCCCGAGTCCCGATGCGACTGGCACCGATCGACCAACCGCCAAGCCAGAGCGCACGGGGGAGAGCGACACCCCCGGGGCGCTGGTCGACGGCAGAATGCGGCGCGTCGCCGAAGTTGCGGGCGAAGACAGTGACCCTCCCTGGCACGACCGCGGCAGGTCGGCCGAGCGATACGTCACCTTCGTAGTGCAGTTCGAGAGAGCTTCGCCTCCGCCAGCGGCGCGGGCCAGGAGTGCGCCAGAATCCGGCAAGCCTTCTGCCACCCAGCCAGCCGACCGCGAGTCGTCCGACCCGCCCACCACCGAGCGATAAGACGGCGGCACAGCACGATGCACCCTGCCGGGGGTCAACCTGCACTCCGCTGGAAAGCATGCAGGGCGAAGCGGGCTGAGCCCGATGCCAGGGACAGTTCGTACTCGAACGGCGCCAGCGGCGAGAGCCGCAAGTCCTCAGCCGCGCGAAGCCCGGCCTCTATCTCCGTCGTTGACAGCGACGCGGTCTTGAAGACCAGAACGTGCCCCCCCGCTGCCAGGTGGGGTTGGGCATGTCTCAGGCAGCCGTCAAGCCTGGCAACGGCCTTGAAGGTGATCAGATCGAAGGCTCGCGGGGCGCTCCAGTGATCGGCGTGTCCGTGGACGGCACACAGGTTGCGGACGTCCAGGCGCTCGGCGCAGCCAGTCAGAAAGGCCACCTTCTTGGCTGTGGCCTCGAGGGCGGTGACCTGCCAACCCGTCCTGAGTACCGCGACCGGGAAGGCCGGGAAACCGGCACCGCTGCCGACATCGAGTACGCTGCTGACCTGCACCCCGGTTCGGGCAGCCCAGGCGACAACGGCGGCCGAGTCGCCGTAGAGCTTGGCCGCCGCGTCGGCCGGGTCGGTGATCCGAGTGAGGTTTATCCGGCGGTTCGCCTCGACGAGCAGCCCGAAGTGCTGGTCAAGCAGCGAGAGCTGCTCCGGGACCACCGATACGCCCAGGTGGCTCAGCGTGTCACTCAAGGTGTCTGTAAAGAGGCCCACTAGTTCTCCGCCAGCACATCCACCCGCTCGAACCGGTCGACGTCGATAAGCCCCTGATCCGTGACCTTGAGCGAGCCGATTACGGACAGGCTAAGGAAGGAGAGAGCCATGAAGGGCCGGCGCGGCCTGCAGCCGATCCTGGTGGCGGCGGCGCGGATCTCGCGCAGCTGCCGGCGCAGCTCGCCCGCCGGCTGATCGCTCATCAAGCCGGCGATGGGCAAGGGACACTCCGCCAGGACTTCTCCGTCCGCCACGACGCAGAGCCCGCCGCGCATCCGGACCAGTTGTACGGCCGCGGTGTATATGTCACGGTCATTGGTGCCGGCCACGATGAGGTTGTGGGCGTCGTGGGCGTGTGACGAAGCGATGGCCCCGGTGGTGAAGCCGAAACCGCGCACGAAGCCCAGCCCGATGTTGCCGCTGGCCTGATGACGCTCGACCACCGCCACCTTGGCGATGTCCCGCGACGGGTCGGCCAGGAGATTGCCGTTCTCAACAGGCATCTCTTCGACACTGCGGTTGGTGCTGATCTGGTCGGGGATCATCTCGATGACGTGTACGCGGCTGTGGCCGTCGTCGCCGGGCGGCAGGCGGAAGTGCTCCGGCTCCAGCCAGGGCACGTTGATCGTGCTGCGAACGATCGGCCGGCGCTTGGGTGCTGGAGACTCGTAGAGGCACTCCCCATCCTGGGCAACCAGCTCCCCGCCCTGGTAGACCCGCGTTACCCGGCAGTCCTTCAGGTCCTCCAACACGGTCAGGGCGGCGTGATAGCCGGGGCACACCGCCCCCACCTGGCTCAACCCGAAGTGCCGGGCGGCATTGTAACTGGCTATGCGGATTGCCACGGCCGGGTCGACCCCGGCCGCAATCGTCCGGCGAACCATGCAGTCGATGTGCCCTTCCTCGAACAGATCGTCCACGTCCTTGTCATCGCTGCAGAACAGGAAGCGATCGGCCGTGTCGTGCTTGATCAGCGGCACGAGGGCATCGAGGTTCCGGGCCGGCGAACCCTCGCGGATCATTATCATCATTCCCAGGCGCAGCTTCTCAACGGCCTCCTCGACGCCGGTGCACTCGTGGTCGGTCTGGATGCCGGAGGCGACGTAAGCGTTGAGATCGTGCCCGGTGAGGCCCGGGGCGTGACCGTCGATGTTCGTGCCGGCCGCGATCCGGATCTTGTCCACGACCTCCTCGTCGTTGGCCACCACGCCGGGATAGTTCATCACCTCCGCCAGTCCCAGTACCCAATCGTCCGACAGCAGCGGCAGCAGGTCGACGGCATTCAGTTCCGCCCCGTTGCTTTCCAGATGCGAAGCCGGCACGCAGGAACTGAGCATGACGTAAACGTGTATCGGGCAGTACTTGCTCGACGAGAGGATGAAGCGGATGCCCTCGGTTCCGAGTACGTTGGCCAGTTCGTGCGGATCGGTGACCACGGCCGTGGTACCCCGCGTGACCACCAGCGAGGAGAACTCCGGAACAGACAACATCGACGACTCGATGTGTACGTGGGCGTCGATGAAGCCCGGGCACACGTACTGACCCGCGAGGTCCACGACCTCGTCCGCCTCGTAGGTGCCTATCCCGGCGATTCGACCGCTGGCCACGGCAATGTCGGCCGGGTAAATCTCGTTGGTCAATACGTTGACCAATCGCCCGTTAGCCAACAGGACATCCGCCGGCTGACGACCCGTGGCCACCTCGATGATGCGTTCCAATTCCTCCATCGTACACCTCCCGCGATCCCCTGCCGGGCAACGCCAGCGGGAGTATACTCCGACGCCCTTTGGCTTGGCGAGCCCCGCACACACGCATTGCCGAGAGCTGACCGGCAGTCATCCAGCCGGACCGAGTAACGGCGCGCCAAGAGACTGGCCCCGACGGTCAAGGTATGGAGAGAAGGCTTGAAGGGCTCAGGCAGAGATTCGCGGCAGATCGGTGGCCCCGGGGCGGCGGTGTGCCGCGTCCATCACGCAGACGCGTTGCCCGTCTCACCGCCCATGAAGTAGACGCCCGCCTCCCAGCCATGGCCTCCTGAAGACCGAACGCGCACGATGCGCGCCTGCCTGGTGATGGTCCGACCGTTCTTGACAGGCAGTTCGACGGTCAAAACATCGTTCAGCGACGGAGCCCAGGGAATCAGAAGCTGCGCCCCGCCCTGACTAATATCCCGTATCTCAACCCGACACAGCTCGTTGAGCTTGACCGGCCCCGGCTTGCCCTGCTGGATGAATCGCACGTTGACCATCACCGTGCACTCATAGCGCCGATGCAGGCGGCGCTCGTCGCGCCACCGATCGGTCGGCTCCCTGGTGGCGCAGACGTTGGCCGGCTGCGGCGCGGCCTGAACCAGCGCCTCCAGGCAGAACTCCTGCTGCTCGCCGGTTGAGGTGGCCGCCCGCTCCGGGTCCTCCCGGACCAGACCCTCGACCAGCCCCGACCAGACGTCCAACAATGTTCCGTCAAGACCCGTGTCCCGGGCTTCGCTCATGATGGCCAGTGTCTTGTCAGGCGGCGTCGGCCCGCGGTACGGGCGGCAAGCCGTGATGGCGTCGAAGACATCGACTACGGCACAGATGCGCGGTGCAAGCCCGATCTCGTCGCCCTTCAAGCCGCGCGGGTAGCCGTTGCCGTCCGGGCGCTCGTGGTGCTCGTAAGCCATCCTGGCAACGACGTCAGGTGTGTCCGGATGCTCCAGCAGATACTCGTACCCGCGGTGCGGGTGTTTGCTTATCAGTTTCCACTCGTCGGGCTCCAGCCGCCCCTCCTTGTTGAGGATCTCTTCGGGAACGCCGCGTTTGCCGATGTCGTGGAGCAAACCCCCCTGCATCATCAACGACTGAAGTTCCGGCTCGTCGGGCTTGATCGCCTTGAACAACAGGCCGCAGCCCACTCCGACATTCACCATGTGTGTGGCCGTGTAGTAGTCGTGTCCGGACATGTCCAGGAGGTAGGAGAACTGGCCTTCGTCCTCGGCAGACCAGGCCGCAAACTGCCTGCTAATGTCGGCGACCGCGGCCATTCCGTCCGTCTGTCCCGGGAACAGCAGGACGTCCTCGATCATCTTCGTACAGGCCGTACGGATGATCCGCCCCCGTTCGGCGCGACTCGTTTCCGGGTCGTGAAAAGTCCGGTCAAGCTGGGTGTTGAGAATCCGGCGGTAGGCCGCGTGCTGGCTGATCGGAATGTAGAGGAACTCCACGCCCTGGGAGATCAAGCGCTGGCGGTCCGCCGGGCTGAAGTCTACGCCGATGGCGCGATATAGGACCGGGTCAGCCTGCTCGTTGGCCTTGAGATAAAGATCCAGAGACAGCGTTTGGGCATCCAGAGAGTCGATCGCCACCGGGAACAACCGGCTCTGATGCTGCTCGTGCTGCACCAACGATTGAGCGCTCATGTCACTCGGCCCGACCCTTCATAGCTACCCGCGCGTCGCCGTCACTACTGGCGAGTTGGGTCCGTTAATCACCAGGACTTCACCGTGTCAGTCGCCCCGGCTACCCACCGGCTGCCACGAACCGCACGGCCAAGCGACCGCGCAGCAGCGGCAAGCACCGTCGTGCGAACATGCGCCATGGTCATCTCCGAAATCGGCCAAAAGACGTGCGAAGTTGAACTGCCCGGACGGCGGACAGCACCGCCCTCTGCACGACGGTGAGGAGGCGTAACACTCTCGCCAACAGCAGCATGAAGACGCACTGTACCGCGTCAATATGGGACGTGGCAGCGTCAGGCGTTGGCGAAGCGAGTGCGTCTGTAAACACGACCCAGGTTCACGACGGTGAGCACCACGCCCCATCCGAGGCCGACCAGGCCGGCGGCAAGCGCGGTGCCCAGGAGAAGGTACATCGCCCCAAACTCATGGCCATCGTCTACCCATGCGGCCGTGAATGGCAGCGCCGCCCCAAGCACGGCAAACGCGGCCGACAGCGGCAACAGAGGCGAAAACGCATAGAACATGCCCGTAGCCAGCGGTCGAAACGGTCGGCGGCCCAATACGGCCAGCATGCCGGTCGCCAGGCCGGGCAGCAGTAGCTGCCCTACTAGCAACGCAACCGACAACGTTAGCGCGTCGATCAGGGCGTGGCCCAGCAGTGGCTGTGCTGCATAAATGCGGTGCAGGCATAGCGCCACGCCAAACATTAACGGAACGTTGGCTACACATAACCACAGGTAGAACGACCGCGCCCCGCCATAGCCGCGATGAATCGCGAGCGTGTCAAAAAAGGTCTTGTCAGTAACCACGCGCTTCAGCGCCGAAAGGAACGCCCGAACCGCACGTCGCGGTCGCTCTGAGTTCGCGAAGGCCGGTGCAGTCCTCCGCCGGGGCAACGACTCGGCGACAGGCCGGCTGCATTCGGGACAGTTCGTCGAGACAGGCAGCCCCACGATCTCGTAACCGCAGCCCTCACAGCGCGGCCGACGGGTCCGCCAGGCCGGCCCCTCAGCCGGACCGGCGTAACGCCGCCCAGAGCGTAGCAGCACCACGACCCACCAGCAGGCGAACATGAGCAGCAGAATCCAATCAACCGGGTGCCACTCGTCCGGCAGGTCGAGCCACTTACGCCACCTCGGCGCGAGGTACCAGCCAACGCCGAGAGGAATCAGCAGCGTCGTGCTCCACAGCGACAGTCTCAGACACCGGCCGGACAGCCTCCGGGCAGATTCCCCTGCCGCGGCGAAGGGCATTAGCAGCATGGTCAGAAGCAAGACGCCGCCCGCTATGGCACCATAGACCCAGACCCACCTTGGGATCGTCCCCGGGGGGACCTTCTCGTGCATAGTGCATACGATTGCCAAGAACGGCCCGCGCATGGTCTCTGACAGTGTCAAGTCATGCCCCGGCGGCACGAAATGGAAACTCATGAACTGCGTGTTGAGGCCGGCGAACGGGTCGAATTGCAGCAGGTTGGCAAAGAGGATAAGTCCAAGCCCCAGAAGAACACCGAGGACGTGGGCGCCGATCGCTCCACGCCAGCCCGACGCCGCCAAGTTCGCCCCGACGCGCCCAGGGGAGAACCACAGCAGAATCATCCCCGGCAACGATGGTAGGCCGCGAATCGTCCACACTGGTCGCGGACCATCGCTCCGCTCGGCCGGCCAGCGCGTTGGCACGACCTCCTCTTGCTGAACGGACACTTCGGACCGGTGTTCCGTCAAGGCTCGATCCTCTCCAGCGTGGGCTCGAAACGCGGCTCGGGACGCGGTCTAACGTAGGGTAGGTCGCCGCCGCGCTCCGACCAATGGATGGACAGGTCGAGCGTTGTCTTCTGACCTCCTTCGTCGATCTGGTCATGCCCCACCGAGTAGAGCAGAAACGAGTCCGCGTCGATACGATAGCCAAACGGCTGCCCGACGAACGGGTCGAGCGGCATGGTCTCCAGGTGCTTTTCGAGCAGCTGATCTAAAGAGGCCGGGTACTCGCCGTGATCGTGCCGATACGCGGATAAGGCGAGCGCGATTATGGTGGCGCGACGGCTGGCTGCGTATCGATTGGCAAAATTGAACGTGCGCGGCGTCATGGACAACCCGGCACGGGCGAGTGGCCCATCAGTCAGAGTGAAAGGCCGTTTGCTGAACGGTACATCCAGTAGAACGATCCCCGTCGCATAGGGCCTTTCAAACGCGGCCTCGATCAATGCACTGAGCCGGGTAGTCTTGGCCAGCACTGTTCGTCGATCGTTGAAGAGCGGGCTGAACAGGTTCCACACGCCATAACGCGGCGCGGCCGCCGGCGAAGTGTAGTAGGGAGGATCCCATCGGGAGAGCACGAGCCACCCGACTCCACTGCCATCGTCTGTCCAGCCAGCATCGATCAGCGCCGGGGCCTCGGCCACGCTGTCGGACGAGAGAGTCCGCCCTACATCTTCGAGAGTCGGGCAGGTC
>JANQGB010001037.1 GCA_028277545.1 Phycisphaerae bacterium
TTTGGCCCGCTCGATGCGGTCCTTGGCATCATGGTCTTTCGGGTTGATGCTCCGCTTCGAGCGTTTATGATCGGCCGCGGCCGCGGCGCGCCGCCGGTCGGCCGCGGTGCGTTTCAGGCGAGCAAGCTCCTGGCGGGCGGCGTCATAGTCGCGGCGGGCGCGTTCCGCGTCAGCCTTGGCCAGCGCCATTGCCGTCGAGTATCCCCCTGGTCGCAGCACGACATCCGGCGGCTCGATCAGCAGGCACTGAGCGCACAGTTCGTCGAGCAGATCGCGATCGTGGCTCACAAGCAGGCCTACGCCGCGGAAGCGCCGCAGTGCTCCGGCCAACAGTCGCTTCGCGTCCATGTCGATATGATTGGTCGGCTCATCCAGAGCAAGAACGTCCGGCTGCTGGGCGAGCGCGACCGCAAGCTGGGCCCGCTTGCGTTCTCCGTGACTGAGGGTGGACCAGCGCCGCGCCCAATCGCAGTCAAGGGCGAGCTGCCCCCGTAAACCACATACATGCGCCTCCGTCGACTCAAGCAGCGCGGGCAGCTCCGCCGGCGGATCATCAGTCCGCTGGGGGCAGTACGCGATGCGCGAGCCGTAGCTGATGCGACCGCTGGTCGGCACCAGTTCGCCGACTGCCAGGCGCAGTAGTGTGGTCTTGCCGGTGCCGTTCGCGCCTATCACGCCGGTCCAGCCAGCGGCCAGGCGCACCGTCAGGTCGGTCAGCACGGGCTCGGCACCCGATGGGTAGCAGTAGCTGACTTCTTCGAACGCCAGAATGAACTGACTCATGGGTATCCGCCCAAGGCCAATGACTGGCCTGCGCAGCGCGAAACGGTATCGCGGCCGGTGGGCGGTGCGCTGCAATCATCTGAGTCCGGGAGAAACACGCCGTGGCCGCATGCGCAAACGAAACACGAAACGCTTGGCGATCATCGAGGAACGACGCGCCAGCGGCACGGCCGCCTGGCGTTAGTCGGAGTGATCCGCGTTTCGTGTGGTTACAGCCGCATGTCCTGTCACTCACAGCGTGTCAGGGAAGATTCGTTATCCTGTGTGAGGATAACACCACCACTCCACGATGTCCAAAGAAAAGCCTGAATTCCACGGGGCAGATGGTACGCATCGTGGTGTGCCGGAGCTAGAGCTGTCCGGCGACGAGGGCATGTGGTCTAACTGCGAGCTACTGCCAGGTCGGACAGGGCTCCTGCAGGCTGGAGCGCATCTTCGCTGTCGCCAGCATCAAGCCGACTTGGTTGTGATAGAGCGGTGTCGGAAACCGACACCGAACATGCGATGGCTACCGCACACGGCCGGCGCTGTCGCAGCCCGCTAAAGCTTCGCGCTGTTGTGCTAGTCCGAGATGTCCTGCTCGATAATCGCCGCGAAGCCGCCCCCGGGCGCCATGCGGACTTCCAGTGTTGTGCTCGCAACGACCGGGCGCCGGGTCACTTGCACGTCTTGCCCGTGCCGATCGGCGTTGAGGCCGTCAGACCACGCTGTCATCTTGTGTTTGCCGGGCGGCAGAAAGTCGAGCGGGATAGATAGCTCACGTGCAGTCCAGTTCGTCATGGCGCCCAGGTACCACGTATCGCCGTGCCGCCGCGCCACCGCCACGTGGCCGCCGACCTCCGCTGCCAGTACGCGCGTCTCATCCCAGGTTACCGGAACGCGCCGCAGGAAGGGCAAGCAGTCCGGATTGGCGCGGTAGTGCGTGGGGCTGTCCGACAGCATCTGCAAGGGGCTGAGATAGACGATATACATGGCAAGCTGGTGAGCCCGCGTGCCCATGCTGGCCGGCCGCGTGAACATGGGGGCGAAGTTGTCCTTCTGCAGGTTGACCATGGCGCCCGGGGTGTAGTCCATCGGGCCTGCCACCATGCGGATGAACGGCAGGAGAACAGCCATGTCCGGATTGGCCAGGTCGCACCACTTGGACTGCTCCAGCCCCAGAACCGACTCGACGGTCAGCACGTTGGGGAAGGTCCGCGTGATCCCGGCCGGCTTCGATCCGCCGTGGAAATCAACGATCATCTTTCGCCTTGCCGCCTCTTCCGCCGCGCGATAGAGAAAGTCCATCATGACCTGGTCGTCGCGCTGCATGAAATCGATCTTCAGGCCTGCCACCCCCCAACTCTCGAACTGCGCGAAGGCCTTGGCGAAGTTCGCTTCCAAGGCCGCCGCGGTCATCCACAGAATGACGCCTACTTGTCGGGCCCGGCCGTAGGCGATGAGCGCAGGCATGTCGATTTCCGGTACGACCTGGAGCAGGTTCTCCGGGCCGGGAACACTCCAACCCTCGTCGAGAATAATGTACGGAACACCCATCTCAGCGGCGAAGTCAATGTAATGCCGGTAGGTCGCCTGGTTCACACCGGCGCGGAACGGCACGCCCGCGAGATTCCACGCGTTCCACCAGTCCCAGGCCACCTTGCCGGGTGTGATCCAGGAGGAATCCTCCAATCGGCTGGGCTCGGCGAGATGATAGAGCATCGTGCTGGTAAGAAGTCCGGCCGAGTCAACCAACACGAAGGCTCGCCAGGGGTATGCACGCCGCCCGGTGGTCTCCGCCAAGTGCGCGGCGCGCTCGACGACCTTGACGTCCCGATCTCCCTCCAGGCTGGTTTTGGCCGGGTAGGCCGGGAAGGTCGCTTTCACCGTGGTGGAGTCGCTCCCGCTTAACCACAGACCGGGGTAGCTTTCTACGTTGACGTCGCTGATCAGCAGGTACTCGCCGCCGCCGAGTTCAAAGAGCGCCGGGACCGGTCCGGGCGCTAATTCGCTGGTCTCGGAGAGGCGGCGACGGTCGAACCTGTTCTCCTGGTGCGAGAAGAAGCCCTCGCCATTCGGAATTGGAAAGTACACCGCAAGATCCTGGCGGAAACAGAAAGCGAGGTCTTCGCGATTGATGACAACCCGGGGCTTGTCGATGGCCGATTCCCAGCGAAAGGCCACGCCGTCGTTGTACGCCCGGCAGCGCAACGCAATGCCGTTGGCGAATGCCAGCCGCACCTCGGCGAAGTTATCGCGGAGCGGAGACCCGATCGTCGGCACGATGGGTCTGACCAACTCGTCAACAACCTGCCGCTCAACGTCCGCGACGGCCGCCGAACCAGGCAACGCCTCGCCATCGAGGACTATCGAAACAGGCGTACGCGAGATGATCTCCTTGCCGTCGCGCGTCACCGCGTAGCGAAGACCTGTCTTGCTCCGCGTGATCGTCAACTCATTTCGCCCGTTGGGCGACTTGACCGTGTGCTCAAGCGCACCGACGCAAGGCAGCGCCAGCAACAAAAGTCCCAGGACGCCACACCAACAAACAGAACTCACCATCGTCACCTGATCCCCCGCAATACTGACCGCGAAATACGCCGCACGCGCAGCACTGTACTCCTACCCGGCCCGCCCCGCGACAGCCCGCGCGCACGCGTCCAGCATATCGAATGACTTCCAAGGGCGGGCGGGCTGTCCAGGGGCGACGGCAGTTTGATGTTACTCAGGCTCATAGCGCAGCGCCCGGGAACTGCTATAGAAGGCTGGAGAGCTTAGCGGACGTTTCCTGGAGGTCAATCCGGCAGAGCCGTTGCGTGCGGGGCGATCAGATGCGACTCGCCCGCAGGCAGAGTGCGGGTGTATAGGCCGTACCGGGATGCGTCAAGGGCCTCTACCCGGGTCCCCTGACGGCGCGAGACGGTGAATCGTGACTGGCAGGCCGTGAAGCACAAATAGCGAACGGCCGGAGCCGGCCTGTGGAACCGACTCCGGCCGGGATTAATCTGTGTGTGCGTCCGTCAACCCTTGTTGGATCGCTTCGCCTTGAGGGTGTCTTGCGCGCCCGAGTCGAGCTCCGCTTTCAGGACGGCAGCCTTCGACTCGAGCTTCTTGAGCGTGTCTTCCAGCTTGGCAATACGCTTGGAGTCCGTTTCCGCGGCCAACTGCTGCCTGATGTCCTCGATCTCGGATACCAGGTGCTGAATCGCCTTCTCGGCGGAGGCGGCCACGTGCTGCTTGCGTTTCTGCTTCTTCGCAAGGTTCTCCATGATGAAGGCATTGTTGTCCACAAGCTCTTGACTGTCGGGAACGGTTGTCATCTGAGCCAGCAACCACTGCTGGGCGTCGAGCGCCTCGTGGAAGGCAGCCAGACGCTCTTCTTGGACTCGGGCTTTGATGGCCTGCGCTGCTGCTAACTCGTCTTCACCTCTCTCAACTGCAGCCTTGTGGTCCAGTTGACCCTGCATCTCGATCCCGCGAACGAGGGTCAGTCCGCGGACGAAGTCGCAGGCCTCGGCCAGGCCGAGTTCACCGTCCTGATCGGTGTCCGCGTAAGGATATGCTTCGATTACGGGTCCCGCCTGGGAGACGGCCAGCGTGGTCACAAACGTCGTCTTCTCCCAGTAGGAGAGTTCGCCGTTGCCGTCGAGATCGGCCAGGTCGTACTCGCCTACCTGGGCCATTACCTCGGCGAGATGGGCTTCGAACGCCTCTTCCGTGGCAGGCCAGGTCTTCTTCGATGGTTCGGAGTTCGGCTGGGCGTCCACGACGCCGGTCAGCGTAAACACACCCCAGGCCAGCACTAGCAGCAACGCTGGCAGACCCCAGACTCGCCCAGCAGCCGAGCGATCCGTTGACTTAAGTACCATGTTGATTCTCCTTTCAATCGTGGAGGGGCGACCGGCCATGCAGGGCGGACGGTATGCCAGTGCTGTTACGCGCATCGGCTGAACGGCGCTGAGCAAACAGCGTGCATACTCCCCAGCCGTGAGCGTGCCGTGACGCAGGGCCCAGGCGTCACAGGCATACTCGCGGGCCTCGTCGATTCGTCGATTGACCCACGCAACGACCGGCCAGAAGAACAGCAGTGTCGAAACTAACCACTGCAGACAGCGCACAAGCATGTCGCCACGCTTTAGATGCGCGAGCTCGTGTACAATGACAGCCTCCAACTCGCGCGGCCGAGCCAACTGGCGGCCGGAAATCACGATGAGAGGCCGGATCAGGCCCACGACGAACGTTGCCGAGGACTGATCGTCCACGCGAACCAGGGGAACGCGGCGCGAACGGATCTCCCGGCACAGGCGGGCAACCAGATTGCGCGTCGCCGCATCCGCCGCTGGCAAGGCCTGGCAACGGGACGCCAGAGCGTAATACCCCCGGACTCGAATCGTCAGCAGAACAACGGCGACGAGCAGGTAAGCAGCAGCAACTGCCGTCGCCCAGGTCCAAAGCGCGGACGCACCGGACGCTCCGACCTGCGCCGAGGCGCCAGCCGCGAGCTCCTGCGGCTCCGGTACCAGCGTGCCTTGTTCGCCCGAGACCAGCGGCCCCGTCGAGTGACCGGTCATGCGCACACAGAGACTCGCCAGGGAAAATGAACTGGCCGGTCCCAGCGGAATGAGAAACTTCAGCAGAACGATGGACCACAAGGCCACCTCGATAGCGGCGTATCGCCTGGGGCGCAGGAACAGCGTCAGGGGCCAGGTCAGGGCGGCCAGGGCGGTCCCGAAAAGAAGGCCTTCCGCAAGCCAGGCTAAAATGGCGGAGGAGGCGATGTGGATGTCTGGCAACACAAGCGTATCAGACATGGGTACGCCTACTCACTTCTCCGCGACTTACGCCGCTTCTCAGCCTCCTCATGCTGCTCGATACTGGCCTCAATGCGGCGCAGGTCTTCGGCGGAGAGGTGCGCCTCTTTGGCCAGGTGCAGCACCAGGTCCTCGGCGCTTCCATCGAAAACCGACTGGAGGAACTGCGTCACCCGGTTACCTAGCACCCGATCCCGACGCACGGCCGGCGTATAAACGAATGGCTGTCGCTCACGGTCAACCTTCAACGCGCCCTTATCTGCCAGTTGCTTCATCAAGGTCATGACGGTGGTGTAGGCGGGCGGTTCGCCGCCGTCGTCGGGTAGAGCCTCGAGCACATGCCGTACCGTGCCCTTGCCAAGTGCCCAGAGGACCTTCAGAACACGCAATTCAGCCTCGGTGACATGCGGACCGGTTCTAGCCATGCGGTTACTCCTCCGGCAGCACAGCGGAATCTACTAGAGATGCCGTAACTCTACTACACACCCCGTAACTAGTCAAGCGATCAGTTCGTATATAGTTGTCGCCTCCGGCTGGGAGGCATTCTTCGACCTGGCTTATCGTCTTGCCCGACGAGAGGCGGTGTGATCGGTGACGGTGCCGGCCTGCGATCGGATGCGCCGGGAGCCGGATCATAACCAGGGACGCGCGCCGCTGGCCCCGGCGCCCACCGCGGATAATGCTCAGCGTGGAGACAAACAACGCCGGGTGGGAGGGCGGAATCCACACCCACCATTCGCTTTGGTGCGGCGGTTCGGTCTCCACCGCTGCTGGGGAACACCAATCACTGGAGCCTGGCGCGAGGGCCAGACCGTTTCGACGGGCAACCCCGGCGAATATGAGCGCTGGTGTCCGCCGTTCCGCTTTGAGTGCTGGCCAGAGCTGACGGGAACCACGCGTATCCGGCGTCCTCCGCCGGGCAGGGACTCCGTAAGTTGCGGGCAGCGGCGTCCGGCGCGCCAGCCTGACGCGCCGGACGACGTACGCTGTCCCTTCACTCTACGGCTGCAATTTCCTCCGCCTCGCGTTGCGAACGCGGGCCGCGCGGAAGGCGCCAGTCCTGGCGCAGCAGGTGATTCAGCAGCAGCGCCGCCGTTGGTTGTGGCTCCTGCATCACGCCGTCGACAACCTCGTGCCTCGTCGGCACGTGGGCGAAGACACGGTCCACGTAGTCCGACGCGGCCTCGCGCGTCAGTAGCGGCACTTCCACGCGCAGATCGATCCGCCCCGGACGGATCAGCGCCGTATCCAGACGGTCGACGTGGTTGGTCGACATGATGAGAATCCGCCCGTTGTGCGGTGCCAGCATGCCGTCGATGCAGTTGAGGAAACCGGAGAACGTGATGCCATCGGCCTGCGCGCTGGCACGCTGCCGGAACGCGCAATCCACATCCTCAATCAGCACGATCGAATCATCGAGCACCGCGTCAAACGCCGAGACGAGTTCCTCGTCAGCCTGTAGGTCCGCGAGAGGGATAACCGCCAGGCGTCGCTCCAACTGCGAT
>JANQGB010001118.1 GCA_028277545.1 Phycisphaerae bacterium
AGACTGGCCGGAGCGAGGCGTATGGCAGCGGATGCCGGATTTGGCGGGCTGGAACGCTTCTTGAAGAGCTTCGTCTTCAGCGCGCTCTGCGCGGTGGTCTGGGGCTACTTCGGCGCTTCTCGCGCTCGCGCCTTAGTGCACGATTTCTCCTGGATGGAAGTCGTGTGGCTGGCGTACAACGTGACCATCTCGGCGTTGTTTCTCGTGCGCTCCAGGCCATCGCAGTTGAGCATGAAGCCTGTGCACTGGCTGGTGGCACTGCTCACCTCGTTTTCGGGCCTGTTTTTTGCGCGCGGAGTCGCGGGCGGTGCCACCTTGGTGCTCGTGGGAGACGTGCTCGTTCTGGTGGGGCTGGCCGGTAGCGGAACCGCCGCGGTCGCGCTGGGCCGTAATTACGACTTTGTGCCCGCTCTGCGCGGCGTCAGCACCGGCTGGCTGTTTCGCTACATCCGTCATCCGATGTACGCCGCCTCGATCATCATCCGGCTGGGATACCTGACCACGCACCTGTCCGCGTACAACTGCGTCGTGTTTCTGATCATGGTCTGGCTCTATGACCAGCGCGCCGGGTTTGAGGAGCAGATCATGCGGAACGATCCTCGGTATCGTGAATACGAGAACCGAGTCCGTTTCAGGTTCGTGCCCGGGTTGCGCTAAGACCTGCAAAGGGGTCAGGCTACTTTTTCCGGCCGGCTCGTGAGAAGGGGAGCGATTTGACCGCCGTTCTCTGTATTGCGACCGGCCGTGGCGTGGCTTGGCGGCTGTGCCGGGTAGTTCTGGAGTCGGCTCGCGACGGGCGAAAAGTAGCCTGACCCCTTTACTCTCACAACCGATGCTATGGGCCACTGCGAGACAACCGATAGATCGGGCGTGCGTGAAGTTCAGCAACGAGTTGAATCACGCGTTTCCTCGCGTCGAACAAGGATTGCTCGTGACGCTTATCCTTGAATTCCTGATACTCGACGGCCACTTCGTTGATGTCGGACTCGGCTATACCCAGTAGCTGCATCGCGACGGTGCGGAGGTGCGCGTTCATGTGATTCCAGCCGTCACGAGGCCCGCCAGGAGCGAAGCCGAACTCCCCGCGCGACGAGAGTACTACCAGTCGTTTGCCGACGAGGATCGATTGCAGGGGAAAGTCACCGCGAGCAAGATCAAACGAAAAAGTGCGCCCCACGCGCACCACCTGATCCACCCATGCTTTGAGGGCAGCGGGAAGCCCGTAGTTGTACATCGGTGCACCCATCACAATGAGATCCGAGGTCAGGAGTTCGTCGATCATCTCATCCGATACGGCAAGCGCTTGGCTCATCCTCGAGGTGCGTTCTTCTGGATCGATGAACGCGGCCGCGATCCATTCTTCCGATACCGGCGGCGGCGGATTCGTGCCCAGGTCGCGTCGGATGATTCGCGCATCGGGATCATGTGACTTCCAGGTCTCAACGAATAGTGCACTGAGCATGCGCGTCAATGAGCGTTGAGTTCGCGCACTCGAATCAATATGCAAGAGAGTTGTCATGGCGGAATACCTTCCTTTCTAGTCGGATATTGCGGATGAGTCCGAGGCTGGTGGCTCGTACCGCCCCGGTTCCGGCCGAAACAAGATCGCCATACGGTTCCAGGCGTTTATCAGTGAAGCGACCCAAGACAGGTCCACCAACTCCTTACCGATGAAATGGGCGCGTACGGCACAAAAAAGGGGTCAGGCTAGAATGGCATGAAGCTAACGCGCGTCCGGGTCACCGTGGCGCCGGTAGTAGGCTCTTGGTTTTGTCAGCAGGCTGTACGGTTTGGGTCTCCGTTTGACGCGTCGTGGCTCCACTCGATCGGGGCGATGCGGCAACATGTCGCGGGCGACGCATCTCAACAGGTGTGCGACCAGTGCAATGGCCGAGGGCCGTCCGGTGGCCTGCATCAGCAAAGCGAAGACCGGCCGCAGCCGGTGCAGGGTTCCGGTGAAGCTGAGCCGATGCAGATCCCGGCCGTGCCGCCGGGCGGCCTGCCACATGATCAGGCGAATGAGATTGTACATCAGCAGGTGCATGGCGATCTCTTTGCGCACCACGTCTTCGTCCTGGCCCCGCAGAATGTCCATGCCCAGGTGAGTTTTCAGGCTGCGCAGATTCAGTTCCACCGTCCAGCGGTCCCGGTAGAGGGCCCGAATCTCGTCGGCCGGTGTCTCAACCGGATCGAGCAGCGTGGTGACCACGTTGATGGTCTGGCTGCGGAAACCGCGGGACCCCACGGTGATGCGAATCAAGCGGACTTGCAGCGTTTCGGGCAGCGTCTCGAAGTCCCGGCGACTCACGCCGACGGATGGCACCCACCGGTCGGGGCGGTCCCAGGTCATCAGTCGGTCATCTTTTCCCAGGCGCTTCCCCTTGCGGAAATCGGCCTTGCGCTTCTGATGCAGGCGAAAGACGCCGTAAACGCCCCGACCCTGAAGCCGGGCCAGATCCACGTAGGAACCGTAGGCCCGATCGGCCAGGACCACGTCACCGCGTTGGAAATGGTGCCACAGGCCTCGAAACAACGACACTTCGTGGGGCCTGATAGTGTCTATGGCCAGGTCGATGATCGCCCCGGTGGTCCAGCAGAACAGGCTCACGATCTGGGCCACGGGGAAGCCGCAACCGGGTTTCTGGCCAGAGGGCTGGGGGAAGGCCGCCTGCAACTCGGGCGTGTCCGACATGCTGACGCTGGACCCATCGGCAACCCATGTCCGCCGGCCCAGCCAGCCGGTGGAAGGCGTGACCAGGTCGCGCATGCCTTCCACGGTTCGGTTCAGCATGCTCTTGAGCACCTCGATCGGCAATCGTTTACGGGCCTGGCAATAAGCTGTTGGATCGCAGGAAGGCAGGTCAAGCTCACCCCGGGCGGCCAACTGAACCAGGACAGCCGTTACCGCGGCCCGGAGCGTCTTCTCGGCGCTCAGCACTTGCAGAAAGAACGCCATCACCGTGGTGGCCGGCGACCAGAAGGACTGTCGCCACTTGTGGTTGCTCTCCCGGCAGGACAGTTCGACGGCCTCCGGCGAGAGAGCCTCGGCCACAGTCGGATTGTTGAACAGTTCGGTGTTGACCAGAGCCTTCCAGGGCGGGATAGTAGCCATCCGTGGCCTCCTTTTGTTGATGCGGTCAATCCACCAACATCATGAAGGGAGGCCGCTCTTCGCGCAAGTGTTCATAAGTGCGCTAAGTAAAATGACTTACGTCAACCGGTCCCTTGGCTTCATGCCATTCGGGTCAGGCTACTTTTCCTGCCGGGCCACCGGTCGGCCTGTGCGCGGCAAGGGCCCGGCGAGAAAAGTAGCCTCACCCCCTTAAACAACCCTTAAACAACGGCCTCAAGCGCTTGTTCTAGCAAACGTTGCGCGCCGTCGCGCAGAACCTTGGTCAGCACGTCGCCACTCGGCCCTGGCATCGTCGTCGTGGCTTGGGTATCCTCGCACATCGGCGTACTCCTCTGCCCAACGTGGGCGGCTCGGAACCTCTCAAGATCCCGAGAGTACGCCGCCTTTTTTTATCCCGCCATCAACGAAATTAGGGTATGGCTCCATCCTGGCGCACGAAGGCGAAGCCCTCCGGCAGCCGCTGGGCCACGGCCTCGTCGATGTACTGCGTTCCGGGATAGATCTGCCGCACCACGTTCTCAGATCCGTCCAGCACCTCGATGACCTGGTTCTGGTCATGATAGTATAACTCCGTGCCGTCCAGAGTGAATACGTTCCGGTCCCCGGCCAGAATGCGGACAGGCAGGTGTCGGCGACTCACCGCGATTGTTCGTCGCCGACATCTGCCGGGTTGGACGACACGCCGGCCGGGGCATCAGGGGCCGTCCTGGCGCTCGGGGACGCGTCGCGTTTTGCTACGCCGGAATCACGCCGGCTGCTTAGCGTTGGGGGAGTCAGTCCGCCAACTCGCCGGTCTGAACGAAGTGATCGAGCGAGTCGAATATGTCAAAGAATCGTTCTCTCATGCTCTCGGCCTCGGCCACAATCCCGTTGCCCTGTTCGGTGAGTGCCGAGAGGGTCTCGACCCAGGTGGCCGTCACCGTGCCGTCGGGGTTCTCCGAGAGGTTCGCTTCAAAGATAGCGCAGAAATCGGCGGATACGCGCGTATAGGCGATCGCCCTGCCGGGTTCGTAGCGGGTACAGACCCACACTTCCTCCGGGCCGAAGAAGGTGGTCTTGAATACGGCATCGTACTCCGCATAGCCGGACTTCGAATGGAGCAACTCACACTTCCAGCCGGGAAGCCAGTCGTACTCGGTTGTCGGACAGAGCTGTCTGAGCAGAATCTCCGGCGACGTATTGAACGTCCTCTGAAACGTGATAGTGGTTCTTCGCAGCGGCCTGTCGCTTTCAAGCCAGCTTCCTACGAATCGGTCGGACCTCACTGTGTTCATCTCATCGTTCCTTCATCAGCCAAATCCCGATATACCCACAGGCACTATGCCCGTAGTCCCTGTTCTCCGAGTGACGCAGCTGTCTTGCCTCAAGCGATGTACGGATAGAAGACGTTGTAAGCGAGCAGATCCTCCTCAACGCCATACGGTTGGTGTGTCACGCCGCTGGGAATTCGCAGGAAGGCCCCCCTGGCCATTGAAACCGCCCCTGCGCCGTCGATCTGCATCGTTGCCTTGCCGCGCAGGACGTAGATGATCTCTTCACAGCGATGGCTGTGCGATTCGACGAACGTTCCGGCCGGCAGTCGGGTGAGCATGCAGGTCAGCCCGGCACCGTCGCCCTGGTGCGAGAGCAGGCAGGTCGCCTCCGCGCCGACGACTCTGGGATGTGGCTCCCAACGGCGGTCTGCCGGTTGAATGATCTTCGGCTGTCTCATCGAATCTCCTTCGCATCTGGCGGCTGTTAGCCGCAGTATGTGTATAGTATCTAAACACGGCGTCCAAAAAAACCTCCAGCTGGGCGCGAACTTATCCAATTTGCCCCAGTACCCTCTCAGCTTCCTGCAGAAATCTTTGCACGGCGGCCTTCTCCTTCGCGGTGAAGCCCTTGAGGTACTCGTGGTGCTTCCTGATCAGCTCGCCGGCGCGACGGCTGTAATACCTGAAGGCCTCGGCACCGAAGGGCGTGAAGCTGAGCGTTAACTGGTTCTTGTTGTTCGGATCCTTCGTCTTGACCAGCACTCCCTTGCCTTCGAGTCGCGACAGGGTCTGCGAAACAGCGCCCTTGGTAATGCCAAGCTCATCGGCTATGTGTGTCGCGTTCGTCGCGATCTTCTCCTTCACGACAAGCAGTAGGTGAACCTCTGAGGGGTAGAACCTCACTCCTTTGAATTCAAAGAAGCTTCTCCTCTTCAGAGCAAGCACCTGGTTGATCAGTCTGTCGAACTGCTTCAGGACAGTCTCATTGGTCACCTTCATCAATTTCGAGTTTAGTATCTATACACAGCGAAGTCAAGCCATTTCTGTATAAAAAAGGGGTCAGGCTACTTTTACGCCTCGCCGACCAGCGTGGGTGAGTGCCAACAGAGTGGCCAGCGGGTAGACGGTAGCAGGTCAGATAAAAGTAGCCTGACCCCTTTAGGTGGAGGCGATGGCTTGGGCCAGGCCTTCGGTGGTGTAGGTCTTGGCCTGGACGGTGGGTTCGTGGCCGGCGTCGCGGATGCTCTTGGTGGTGGTCGGGCCGATGCTGGCCAGCCTTAGCTTCGGCAGAATAGTGTCGGAGCGTGGGCCGAGCAGCCTGGCGAAGTTGTTGAAGGTGGACGAACTCGTGAAGGTGGCCCACTGAATCGCACCGGCCTCCAGGTCGCGGATGATCTTTGCGGGCAGCCCGTCCGGCGTCGCGGTGCGATAGGCGGGGATGTCGTCGCAGACGGCACCGGCCTGGGTCAGCATTTCGGGCAGGGCTTTGCGGGCAATGTCGGAGCGGAGCAAGAGACATCGCCGCCCGGCCAACTCGGTTGCGCCCATGGCTTCGGCCAGCGCTTCGGCCACGTATTCCTCGGGCATCAGATCGGGTTCGATGAACAACTCCCTGAGCCGGTCGGCTGTCGCGGGTCCGATGGCGGCGATACGCACGCTGGCCAGCGATCTGGCGTCCAGCGTCAAACATCGGAGCCGCTCGACCAGGGCGTCGACGCCGTTGGTGCTGGTGACGATTAGCCAGTCGTAGGTATCCAGCCGCCGCAGCGCCTCATCCACCGGGGCCAAG
>JANQGB010001176.1 GCA_028277545.1 Phycisphaerae bacterium
ATTGGCCCATGCACCGTTCGTCAAAGCCAGCGCTTCGACCACGCCGGCAGCTTCGGCTCGCACCTCCACCTTGCGAATGCCACGCCAGCGCGGGTGCTGTTCGGGCGAGTCCGGGTCGGTCTCCGTCAGCGTCTCGACAGAAAGCGACAGCAGTGAACTGGCGTTGGCCAGCAGCAGCTCGATTCGCTCCTGGTGCGCGTTCAACTCTGATCTGGTTTGCACCGCGCGCAGCTTCAGCTCCGCTTCCTTCTCCAGAACCTCGGCAAGCTCCGCTCGCGTCGTCGCCAGCGTGCCGCGGGCCTGGGCGAAGTCTGCGTCGGTCACCACACCGGTGGCGCGACCGGCCTCCAGTTGCTCGACGCGCTCGGTCCTGATGGCCACCGCCTGTTCAAGCTCGGTGTGATGTTGCTGATGGGCGGCGAGCAACGGCCCCATCGCGTCGGCAGTCGCGCGCGCTTGTTCCAGCTTCAACTCCGATTCATTGAGCTGTTGCTGCAGCTCCCGCCATTCCGGCGAATCGAGTGTGTACAGCGACTGCCCCGGCTGAACCTCGTCGTATTGCGCGGCGTGAAGCTCAATCCGCCCACTCGCCATCGTGCGATACTCGCGGCGTGCTTCGGGCGACAGTTCAAAGCTGCCCGGAACTCGGATGGTGCGGGCGACCTCCCGCACCTCGACGGGCGCGAAAGTGATGCCCAGGTTGCTGCGAACCGTGGGCGGAATATCCACACGGTTCGTCGGCGCGGCGGCGCCTCCTGATGTGGCATGGGCGTGTTCCGCTTCGGAGGTTGCCTCATTGCTACATCCAGTTAGCGGGACTGTAATAATGAGTATCGAGAGTACTGCTAATCGATTCATGGTGCACGCTCCTCGGTCACCCGACCGAGAGTAGTTGTTTCGTATGATTCATCAGCCGGTTGCGCAGCGTTGCGCAAGGCGTTCGTCGGCCGTCCAGTGACTCGCTCCAACTCGATCTCGGCCAGGGCGGCGACCTGCAACGCCTCCGTGTGTTCTGCCGCAGTCGCGGCGTCTTGCTGGAGCAGCTCTGCCGGTAGGCCGACAGCGTGCTCGACCTCCGCTGCCGAACGCCGCATGTCCACCTTGGCGCCAAGCGATGCGCAGCCACCGGCCAGGCCTATAGCCACCGAGGCTGGCACCAGCCGAGCGCCGATCGCCAGGTGCTGACGTCCAGGAAAAAAGTGATGTATCCTCGATGCCGAGCGTCGCAATGACCGCGCGGCGCACGAGCTTATCCAATCTATGAAGTGCAAAGCGCAAAACTCCGGATACGTGTGCCCAATGACCTGTCGCCGCGCATGCGACGACACAACGGGTGTGCTACCCGTCGATCAGGTCAACAGCACAATCGTCCGGAGATGAGGGAGGGCATCCTGACTGGACGGTCTGTCCGGCGGCGCCCGAGGGGGCGTCCACGGCTCCGGCTGGAAGTCCACACTGACGATCGCCGCGAAGTCCGTGGCAACCGTGTCGAGCTCACTCAGTCGGCGCGTTTCGCGAGGCGGCAGCGTGAAGTGCACCGCGTCTGGCTGGCCATGATCCACGCAGCAGTGGTGCTCATTCCCACCGCAGGGGCGTGTATCATCGCTGCTCTCCGGCAGCGGCACGTGGCCATCTTCGGCATCATGCGAATGGTGATGCGTGTGCGCCGTGTCGCCGTGCCGGTGGGCGTGCGTGTGGTGGTGATGCTCTTCGCCGTGCGCATGCACGCCCCACTCGGCCAGCCCGAAGCCAGCCAAGCCGACCGCACTGATGCACAGCCAAAGCCTCAAGTCGCTCATGCCGGTGGCAATTCTCGCGGATTCGGCCCGTTGCCGCCCGTCACGCCCGCTGCAGGCTGCGAAGCCTCGTCATCTCGGCTGGGACGGTCAGCGGGGCGGGCCCGAAACATGAGTATAGTAGGCCACGCGGCCGCGAATTCAATTCAGCGGGCTACCGGCAGCCGATCCAGGGCCCACCATGTCGCGTGATCGGCCGATGCCGCCTTGTCATAAGTGGCTTTGGTTTCCATGGTTACGTGGTTAATGCTCGGTGTAGCCGGGAATTGGCGCGCCCGGTACTCTTCGGGACGCCGCCCCGCCCCGGCCGGGCCTGCCGCTGCACTTGCGGCGACGTGGCGTCGCGGGCCGAATTGCCCAACGCACCAGGGCTGCGAGGCGTCCCGCACGGCCCAGCGGGTCTCTGTGGTTCTCATGGCGAGCTATCCAGAGACGCGAAGGGGAAGAAGAACGCGCGTTGCGTCCTCCTTCCCCGCCGCTCCCCGCACTGTCATGCTTCTTTGCAGACGAGTGAAGGCCGACCGTTTTCCCGTTCGGCAGAAGCGCTCTGGCGCAAGCGACCCTGATCGCCTTGCCTTTCACGCCAAGGCACAACTCCACCGGCCGGCCTTCAAGTGCGCCGATGCGTCGCTCCTGCACTTGCTACCTGGGGCGATGCCGCCCTAGGGCACACCTACGGCGGCAACCCTCTCCGCGGACCGGCCATCCACCGCGTTTTCTCTTGCGTAGTCGTCCGGCGCTCTCTGCCAATCGCTACGGAGTAGTCCAAAACACAACTCATCGTGGTAACCTCCGTTCCGGAAGAACGCCTGGCGGCGACGCCCCTCCTGCTCGAAACCTGCGCGGCGATACGCTCGAATACCACGCTCGTTATCCGAAAACACACTCAACCCTATGCGGTTGAGGTTCAGCTCCTCGAACCCGTACTGCACCACCAGCCGGGTGGCTTCAGTACCGTAGCCGCGCGACTGGTAGTCCCGGTCGCCGATGATGATCCCGAATTCCGCACTCCGGTTGACGTGCGCTATGCGGTGCAGCCCGGCGGCGCCGATCAACCGGTCGCCCTCGCGAACCACCACCCCCCAGGCCAGGTCCTCGGTGGACTTGTACAGTCGCTCGATAAACTCGCGCTCCCTTTGCTGGTTCACCGGAAGGAACCGCGCCAGAGTGCTCCAATTGGCCGGATCGTTGAACCAGCGGCGCAGCAGGGCTTCATCCTCCAACTCCAGCGGGCGGAGATAGATGCGCTGCCCTT
>JANQGB010001064.1 GCA_028277545.1 Phycisphaerae bacterium
CAACAACACCAAGAGTTTCATAGGGCATGCCATGGGGGCGGCCGGGGCGCTGGAACTGGCCGGCAACCTGGCATCGTTTGACGACGGCGTGGTGCATCCGACGATCAACGTCGATAATCTGGATCCAGCCTGTGAGATGCGAAACCTGGTGCAGAACGCGCCCAGGGACGTGGGCAGGGTGGACTGTATTTTGAACAATTCTTTCGGTATGCTGGGCACGAATTCGGCCGTTATCGTAAGACGGCATCCGGTCCGAGGCTCCGCCTAGCTGCGGTCCAAGGGAAACCTGTAAGCCTGCGGGAGAACAATGTCGCCAAAGGACGTGAAGAACATCGTATTGAACATCATCTCCATCGTGTCCCCGGACGCGGACGTATCCGACGTCAAGGACGACGAACCGCTGCGGGACCAGTTGGACATGGACTCGATGGATTTCCTCGACATCGTCATGGAGCTGCGGAAGCGCTTCAAGATCGAGGTCCCCAAGGAGGATTACCCCAAGTTGGCGACACTGGCCAGTTGCGTCTCCTACCTGGTGCCCCGCTTCGCCGGCCTTAACGTGGACGCAGCCACCGGCTAGTGACCTCTTCAGCAATACCGCTTCGGGAGTATCTGCGTACGCGCAGGCAGTGGGCCAGAACTTGCCGACAGAGATGCACTACGATGCAATCATCATCGGCGCGGGCATGTCTGGCCTGGCATCGGGTATACGTCTGGCCTACTTCGACCGGCAGGTACTGCTTGTCGAACGGCACGAGGTCTACGGCGGGCTGAACTCCTTCTACACTCTGGCGGGCCGTCGTTTTGACGTCGGGCTTCACGCTCTCACCAACTACGTGCCCCCGGGAGTCAAATCGGCACCACTGCCCAAGCTGCTCCGGCAGCTCAGGATAGACCGCAGCGCCCTGCATCTCTGCGGGCAGCTAGGATCGGAGATCAGGTTTCCGCAGAAGCGGCTGCGCTTCGACAACGACTTCGCCCTGCTGCGGCAGGAGGTAGCTGAGGGCTTTCCGCAACAGGCGGATTCCTTTGATCGCCTGGTGGCCGACATCCGGGCCTACGACGACCTCTCGCTCAGCACACCCCGCCGCTCGACGCGGCAGGTGCTGTGCACCTACCTTACTGATCCGCTCTTGATGGACATGCTGCTCTGCCCCCTGATGTACTACGGCAACGCAGAAGAGGACGACATGGATTTCACGCAGTTTGTGACCATGTTCAAGTCCATCTTCCTTGAGGGGTTGTCCAGGCCTCGCGACGGCGTGCGGGTCATCCTCAAGACGCTGGTAAAGAAATTCCGCCAGTGCGGAGGCACGCTGCGCACGCGTTGCGGCGTTGAGCGTCTTGAAACCGACAGGCACCGGGTCACCGGCGTGCGGCTGGAGAGCGGCGAGACGTTGACGGCTGATGCCATACTGTCTTCCGCCGGCTTGGTGGAGACCATGCAGCTATGCAGCGATTCACCCGAGCCGCCGCCCGAGGCCGAGATCGGCCGCCTGTCATTCACGGAGTCAATCTCCTGCCTCGACACGACGCCCGCTGCGCTGGGGCTGGACTCGACGATCATCTTCTTCAACGATGCCCCGCGCTTTGTTTACCGGCGCCCGGAAGACCTGGTGGACACGCGCAGCGGTGTGATCTGCTGCCCGAACAACTTCGAGGAGCATGACCACCTGCCGGAAGGCATCCTGCGAGTGACCTCCCTGGCCAACCACGACCGCTGGCTGGAGCTGAACGACGAGGCCTATGCCGCTGCCAAGCGGGAGGCCTACCGGGCAACGCTCGACCGGGCTTCCAAGTTCGTTCCAGAGTTCCGCCCCCGCACGGTCTTCAGCGATTTCTTCACGCCCCGGACCATCCGGCGGTTCACCGGCCACCTGGGTGGGGCGGTCTATGGCTCACCCGCCAAGGTGCGAGACGGCAGAACACGGTTGAAGAACTTGTTCATTTGCGGTACAGATCAAGGTTTTCTCGGCATCGTCGGAGCGATGCTGAGCGGAATCTCGATGGCCAATCTGCACGTACTGCAGGACGGATAAGGGCGAAGCGCCGGTTCATGCCAGCCGATCGACTGACTGGAGCGAAGGACGCGTACGACGTGATCGTCATCGGCAGCGGTCTGGCCGGCATGACTGCTGCCAACCAGTTGGCCAAGTCCGGGCATTCGGTCCTCCTGCTAGAACAGCATTACAACTTCGGCGGCATGGCCACCTGGTTTCGGCGCCCGGGCGGGCACATCTTCGACATCTCCCTGCATGGGTTTCCGGTGGGGATGATCAAGAGCTGCCGGAAGTACTGGTCACGCGAGATAGCCGACTCAATCGTCCAACTCAAGGGAATCCGCTTCGATAACCCGCAGTTTCGGCTGGCAACGACATTCGACCGCCAGGATTTTACGCGCCTGCTGATCGAGCAGTTCGGAGTTGCGCCGGAAACGGTCGAGCGCTTCTTCGATACCGTTCGTCAGATGGACTTCTACGACGACGATCGGCGGACCACCCGAGAGCTGTTTCAGGAGTTCTTTCCGGGGCGGAGCGATGTGTGGCGACTGCTGATGGAGCCCATCGCCTACGCCAACGGCTCAACACTGGATGACCCGGCCATCACCTACGGCATCGTCTTCTCCAACTTCATGAGCAAGGGCGTCTTCATTTTCCGGGGAGGCACCGACAAGCTGATTCTGCTCATGAAGCGGGAGATGGCCTCCAACGGCGTGGATCTGCGGAAGCAGTGTACGGCGGAACGGATTCTGGTTGAGAACGGAAACGTCCGCGGTGTGCTGGTCAACGGGCGGGAAATCCGGGCTACCACCGTGCTGTCCAACGCCAACTTGAAGACAACCATCGAGAAGATGGTGGGATACGAGCACTTCTCGCGCGACTTTGTCGCATCGGTTAAGGCAGTCCGGCTGAACAACAGCAGTTGCCAGGTCTACATGGGCCTGAAGAAGGGCCAGAGCATCGACTACATCGGCGACCTGCTGTTCACCTCGGTAGCACCGGAGTTCGATTCGGCCGCCTTAT
>JANQGB010001436.1 GCA_028277545.1 Phycisphaerae bacterium
AGTGCCGGGTTTTTCTCCATTCCGGCTGACACGTTTGCCTCTCCGTTGGATATTCCGGCCCGGCTGGATCAGATTCTGGTCAACGCCGACTACGGATACCGTAACTCGCCGGACCTCGCTCCGCAGATTCTGACGGCGGACTGATCACGGCCGCACGCCCGCGCCGACTGGGAGTACACAACCCAGTGCCGGCTAGCAGGCGTTGCTGGGCGTTGAGTACGGCGCCTTGACGGTCCGCGTCGTTGGCAGGCACAATAGTACCTTCGACCGGCACCGAACCCGTCTTTGCCGAGGAGGCCACATGAAGCTCGATACGATAATCCACGGTGGCCGTCTGGTGACGGCCTCGGACACCACGCGCACCGACCTGGGCATGCGCGGCGGAAAGATCGTCGCCATCGGACAGGGGCTGGCCAAGACGCACGCCAACGGCGCCAAGCTGGTTGAAGCCAAAGGCCGCTACGTCATCCCCGGAGGTGTTGACGTTCACGTGCACCTGGCGCTGCCCTTCTGCGGCACAACCTCGGCCGATGACTACGACTCGGGCACCCGGGCCGGGGCAGCGGGCGGGGTCACCACCCTTATCGACTTCGCCATCCCTTATGGAGAAGAGAGCCTGCAGCAGGCGGTGGACAACTGGTCCTCCCGGGCAGAGGGCAAGGCCTGTATCGACTATGCCTTTCATCTGGCCATCACCAACTGGAAGCGCCAGAAGAAGGACATCAGCAGGATGATCGACCGCGGCATTCCCACCTTCAAGCAGTTCATGATCTACGCCAAGGAGGGCTGGCAGTCTGATGACGCCGACATGTACGGCGCCCTGGAGCTGCTGAGCGAGCTGGGCGGCATGCTCTGCGTACACGCGGAGTCCAGCCGGGTGCTGGATATGCTGATCGAGCGGCGCCACAGCCGGGCGGAGATGAAGAAACACGGCGCTTACCTGCACACCATGACCCGGCCCAACTTCATCGAGGCCGAAGCTATTCAGCGGGCCATCCAATGGACCAAGGTCACCGGCGGGCGGCTGTTCGTGGTACACATGAGCACCGGCGACGGGGCGGACCTGATCAAGCAAGCCCAGGAAGAGGGCGTCAAAGTGCTGGCGGAGACCTGTGCCCAGTACCTGGTGCTGGATGACGACGTGTTCGCCGGCAAGGACGGGCACCTGTATGCCACCTGCCCGCAACTCAAGAAGCCCGCCGATCAGAAGCGGCTCTGGCGGGGCCTCAAGAGCGGCGAGGTGTGCTCGGTATCGACCGACACCTGCACGTTTACCCGCAAGCAGAAAGCGATGTGGAAGGGGGACTGGACCAAGATCCCCATGGGCATGCCGGGGCTGGAGACACTACTGCCAATCGTGTTCACCCACGGCGTGCTGAAGCGGCGCCTGACGGTGAACGAGTTCGTGGACAAGTGCTGCACCACGCCAGCCAGGGTGATGGGCCTGTACCCGCGCAAGGGCGGCCTGCACATCGGCGGCGACGCGGACATCGCCATCATCCACCCCACCAAGAAGCGCAAGGTCGATTGGCGCAAGATGCAGACCAACTGCGACTGGAGCCCCTTCCAGGGATGGGAGCTGGCCGGCTTCGCGGAGCACACCTTCTGCCGGGGTGAGCAGATTGTCGAGGACTACAAGTTCGTGGGGCGTAACGGCTACGGCCAGTTCATCCCGCGGTCGAATCCCGGGCTACGGTGAGACATCAGACACGAGAAGGGAGAAGTGGGAAGTGAGAAGTGAGAAGCGAGCGAGAGGTGGGCGCTGGCAGGCGCTAAGCGCCAGTCAGTGCATGCCGGCCTGCACTCGCAACTCCTGTCTCTCTGCTCAACGCGATGGCATCATCCACTACACTCAAGCGTAATTTCCAAGAGCTGCATCCCCCGCTTTCGGACCACGAAGCGCTGGTGGAAGCAGCGCGGTGTCTGTATTGCTACGACGCGCCCTGTACGCGGGCCTGCCCCACGCACATCGACATCCCGCGTTTCATCCGGCAGATTCTGCATCGCGACCCGCTGGGTTCGGCCCGCACCATCCTGGATGAGAATATCTTCGGCGGGTCCTGCGCGCGGATCTGTCCGACGGAGGTCCTCTGCGAGGGAGCGTGTGTGGACAACACCATGCTCAAAGCGCCGGTGCAGATCGGGCGCTTGCAGCGCTACGCCTGCGACGAGGCGCACGAAGCCAGCATGGACTTCTACGTCCCCGGGACGCCGTCGGGTAAGCGTGTGGCGGTAGTGGGTGCCGGGCCGGCCGGGCTGACCTGTGCCCACGAATTGCGCAAGTCCGGCCACGAAGTGGTGGTGTTTGAAGCGCGTAAGCTCGCGGGCGGTTTGAACACGCTGGGTATTGCGGCCTACAAGATCAGTACCGAGTTCGCCCTCTCGGAGGTGGAACGCATTGCCAGGATGGGCATCGACCTGCGTTTGAAGCAACGCATCGACGGCGACAGGTTGGGTCAACTGCTGGAGGAGTACGACGCGGTCTTCCTGGCGATCGGGCTGGGACACACCGCCCCACTGGGCATTCCCGGCGAAAAGCTGGCCGGCGTGTGGGAATCTTTGAGCTTCATCTTCCAGACACATCTGCGACCGCT
>JANQGB010001463.1 GCA_028277545.1 Phycisphaerae bacterium
GAGCGTCGTAGGCCTCGTCGGCCTCGGCCGTGACCGCGACGAAGTTGGCGGCGCCGCCGATACGCTGGGCGTAGGCGGCCGGCGGTGAATGCGAACTCAGGATGAGAGCCGCCAGCAGGAAGAGATTCAAACCCACCAGGGCCACAATCAGGCTCCGTTTGCTTGGCACGAGCGACCTCCTTTGACCTGGTACACGCGGGCGTCAAGACGCCTGACTCCGGGCTTCAAGGGCAGCCCGGCGGCGATTGCGCTAGTCCATATGCGTGCGTTTTGGATTCTTGAATGCGATGCCGCAGCACAGTCCGGCAAATCCCAACAGGCAGAGCCACTGCATCCAGGGCTTGCCGGGCTCCGGTGAAGACGCACTCTGCGCCGCCCAGGCCATGGCTCCGGCACTATGAAAACAGCAGGCTGCCAGTGCCCAGGTGGCCAGACGCCGCAGAGATGACCGTGACCGTTTCGTGTTCGTTTGACTGTCCATGCGCTTATTATAGCCCTGTCGACGGCAGCGTAAACCTGGTACTGCTCTGAACGCGGTTACCAGGTGGGCTTTCCGTTTCGGCGGCTTTGTGGCATCATGGACTGACCATGAACGACATGCAGCCCCCCCACCGCGACGGCGATCAACAAGATCTGGAACCCGCTCCGCCGGAACTTGCCCCGGAGCCGCTGCCAACCAGCGACCTGCGCTGGCGATGTACGGCGGAGGAACTGCCTTTCCAGTCCACGGCGGACCTGGATCCTGTAACCGGTGTCATCGGTCAGGATTCAGCGGTCGACGCCTTACGATTCGGGCTGGAGACCGGCGCGCCGGGCCAGAATATCTTTGTGCGCGGCTTGACCGGTACAGGCCGCATGACCCTGATTCGCCGTATGATGCAGGAGACCCAACTCTCCTGCCCGGCGGTTCGAGACCGATGCTATGTGCGCAACTTCACCCGACCGGACCGCCCCAGGCTGATCACCCTGCCCCGAGGCCGCGGCCCGCTCTTTAGAAGACGCATCGAAGGACTGGCCAGCTTCATTCGTGAGGATCTGGGCACGGCGCTGTCTTCCGAAGCCATGCAGGCACGATGGGCAGCGCTGGAACGCGACGTCCAGGCGCGTATCAAACGCGTGGCGGAACCGTTCGAGCAGGCGCTCAAGGCAGCGGGGATAGCCCTGGTCAGCGTGCCCGCAGGGCCGGTAGCGCAGACGGCCCTGTTTCCGCTGGTGGACGGTAAGCCCGTCGCGCCGGAAGAATTCGCTCAGCTTCAGGCGACAGGCAAGGTCACGGACCAGCAGGTGGAGGCTTTCCGCAAGAATCACGAAGAGTTTCAGGAACAGCTTCGCGAGATCACCGGCCAGGTGAACGAGATTCGCCGCCGCCACACGGAGGCGGTCCGGGGCGTACGGGAGCGAACCGCCCGCTCCATCCTGGCCGAGCTGATACGCACCATTGAAGAGGAGTTTCCGGAGCCGGCGGTGCACAGCTATCTCGCGGAACTGGCCGAGGACGTTGTTACCCGCCGCCTGGACACTCTGGGGAAGGACGGCGAGTCGCCGGAGGCCAGCAGTTACGATGTGAACGTGGTGTTGTCGGCGGCGCCGGAGGAGGGATGCCCCATCGTCATCGAGAACACGCCGACCATGGGCAACCTGCTGGGCACGATCGATCACGTGCGCGGCCCCCGACAGGCCGTCCATACCGACCACATGATGATCCGCGCCGGCTCTCTGCTACAGGCAGACGGCGGGTTTCTGATTCTGGACGTTCGGGATGTGCTACGCGAAACCGGGGCCTGGAAGGTGCTGGTCCGGACCCTTCGTACTGGAGCGCTGGAAATCGTGCCGCCGGAGTTCTCCGGCCCCTGGGCGGGGCCGGCGTTGAAGCCGGAGCCCGTCGACCTCAACCTCAAGGTGATCCTGCTGGGCGACGACGAGACCTATTACGTTCTCGACGGACATGACTCAGACTTCCCTCAACTGTTCAAGGTGCTGGCCGATTTTGACTCTGTGATTCCGCGGGACGCGGAGGCCCCCTCCCGGTACGGGCGTGTGTTGGCTCGCATCGCTGCCGACGAAGGCCTGCCGCCATTGGATCGGACCGCCGTGGCCGCGTTGGTGGAACATGGGGCCCGCATCGCAGCCCG
>JANQGB010000033.1 GCA_028277545.1 Phycisphaerae bacterium
GGGCGCGATCCCGATTTGGGGCCACTTGCCAGGTGGTTGAAGGGAGCGCGGCGGTGGGATCGACAGGACCGACACGATGGGCTTTCTTGCTGTCGCGCAAGACAATCAAGGAGGCCCACGTGTCGGACAACCTGTCGGAACAGGTCAGCAGCAAGATAGCCGCGTTTTCGGATCTCGTCGAGGCCAAAGTAGGACAGTGGCTCAAAGCGCGCGCGCCGTCCAAGTTCCGGGCGATGGAGCTGGATGTCGCCGCCACGTGCCGGCAGCTGGGGGATGCCCTCACGTCGCTGGTGATGGTGGCCGCGGTATCAGACCCTGCCTTTCAGGCTGCGACAGCGGTGGCGGGACGGCAGGATGGCAAGTACCGCAGCGGTGGTCGCCGGGACGTCTCGGTCACCCTTCTCGGCGGTGGAAAACTGCGATTGCGCAATGTGGAGTACTTGAAACCGAACCGTCGACCCAAGCATCGCGGCAGACCCCGGACGACGCGGGGTGCCGGTGGGAGCGGCTTCTATCCATGCCTTGCCGCTCTGGGAGTGTGCTTCGGCGTGACCCCGGCGTTGGCGGGGGAGATCTGCGCCCAGGTGGCCGACAGCGACTCGGTGCGTTGCGGGCGTGCGGCTCTGGCTCGCCGGAACATCGATCTCGGTCACAAGACGACGTTGAGGATCGTCAATGGTTTCGGCGACAGAGCGGTGAAGCAGCGCAACGCCTGGCTGGAGCAGGCGCCGAACAACCAACCTGCGGCCACCCTGCTGCGAGGAAAACGCGTGGCCATCGCCACCGATGGCGGTCGGGTCCGCGAGCGTGAATACCGCTCCGGGCGACGGCGTGCCAATGGCCATCGCGGCTACAACGCGCCCTGGCGAGAACCGAAGTTGCTCGTTATCTACGTTCTTGATCACCGCGGGCGCGTAGAAGACGAGTTCCGCCCAATCTACGACGGCACGCTCGGGGACAGCGACGCCGTGTTCGGTATGCTGACCGGCTACCTATGCGCCCTTGGGGTGAGTGAGGCACGGCAGCTCATTGTCCTCGGGGACGGGGCCAAGTGGATCTGGGAGCGTGTCGCTGGGCTGACAACTGCAGTCGGGTTCGATCCAGACCGCGTCGTGCAAGTGGTTGACTACTACCACGCAGCCGAGAAACTGCATGAGATCGCCGGCATCCCAGCCGACTGGTCATCCTCCGAGAAGAAACGCTGGCTACGACGAGCCAAGAAGCTCCTGTACGACGGGAACACCAAGGAGCTTGTCGCACACATCGAAACGCTTGCCACCGGCCGTCGGGCGAAGAAGGTACGCTCCCACCAGGATTACTTCGATCGCAATCATGACAGGATGCAGTACAGGTCGTTCGCAGCCAGGCGGGTTCCACGCGGCAGCGGCGCAATCGAGAGCGCCATGCGTCGGATCATCAACCTGAGAATGAAGAGCAATGCCAAGTTCTGGAAGAAGTCCAACGCCGAGGGCATGATCCTACTGCGCAGCTACCTCAAAGCAGGCCGGTTCGATGACCTCATCGATTGGTCTACGACCACGGCCGCGAGTTGGTGGGCTGGCCCGCCAAAATCACTCGTTGTCGCATGACCAGAGTGGCCCCTTTTCGTCACCGCACCCCTGGCAGGTGCCGTCACACTGGGCGTTGCAGGGGTTCGTGGGCGGGGTGATGGTGACCTCG
>JANQGB010000052.1 GCA_028277545.1 Phycisphaerae bacterium
GCGGCAGCAGGCCATCCGGGTGGCACCGGCGGCGAAGGCGTTTAATCCACGAACAGCCAGCGCTCCAAACATCGGCCAGCGGCACACGCGGATGCGCCACGGCGTCCGACCGTGAAAAGCGGCCGTATTGAACACCACCAGCCGGCGTATCCGGTCCAGGTGGCGGAGGGCGAAGCCGCAGCCGATCGCCCCGCCCCAGTCGTGCAACACCAGAGTAATGTCATTCAGGTCCAGGTGCTCGACGAACCTCTCCAGATTGGCGATGTGGGTGGCCAGCGTATACGGATATCGCTGCGGCTTGTCGGACAGACCGCAGCCGATGTGGTCCACCGCTATCACGCGGTGGCTGCCGTCCAACCCCCGGATCAGATCGCGGTAGTAGAACGACCAGGTGGGGTTGCCGTGCAACATGAGCAGCGGCGAGCCGCTGCCCTGGTCGACGTAATGCATACGCGCCCCGCCGACGTCAACGAAACGCGACTCGAAGGGATAGAGTTGCCGGATAGGCTCCAGATCGTAACCCATGCCACGCTACCAGCGCACGCCTAGCATGACGCAGTTCAAGCCGCTGCCGATCCCCAGCATCGCGATCTGATCTCCCGGGGCCGGGGGGTCTTGTTCGGTGCCCAGGGCCATCGTGATGGGGAGCGACACCGAGCCCACATTGCCCAGAAACTCCAGCGTCGAGTAATCCTTGGCAGGGTCAAGCTGAACCGCCTCGTACAGCTTCTCGCGGTGGGCCACGCCGACCTGGTGAGTGTAGCAGCGCCCCGGGTCCGCAGTGGTCCAGCCGAGTTCCGCGCTCATATCCGCCCAGGTCTGGCCCGCCAGCTCGCAGCCGCGCAGCAGAAGGGTCTCCGAGTCGGTGTCCATCTGCATGCGGGCTTCGCGCCCGAAACCACTGTCGCCGCTCCCCCGGCAAAGGTCGTTGTGGCGCGTGGCCGCCCGTACCGCCCCACCCAGCAGGTGATGCCCGGTCTGCGATACCGACTCGTGGGCCAGCACCAGCGCCACCGCCCCCGAGCCGATGGTCAGCGAGGCGAAGGCGGCCTTGAGCTTGGCCTTGGTCGGCTCCGGATCGGAGAGCAAGCCTTCGATGGTGGTCTCGACCAGCGGGCGACTGTTCTCGCCCGCCACGATGAGCCCCCGCCGAACCTGCCCCAGTTCGATCATGTTGGCCAGGTTGATCATGCCGTTGACGAAGCCCAGGCAGGCGTTGGACAGGTCGTACACGACGGCGCGTTCGGAAAGTTCCAGATTGTGGTGTACAACCGACGCAGTGGCCGGCTCCAGGAAGTCGCGCGACACCGCGGTGTGAAAGAGGCAGCCAATGTCGTCCGGCGATATACCACCGGCCTGCAACGCCAGCCGGCCGGCCCGGGTGCTGCCGTCGCTCGGCAGTGTGCCCTCCTCCCAGAAACGCCGCTCGCGAATGCCCGTCATCAGTTCGAGCCGGCCCTCGTGCAAGCTGAATCGCTCGTAGATCGGCGCCAGGCGGCGCTCCAGTTCGGCCGAGGTGACCACGCACTCCGGCAGAACATATCCGAACGACTCCAGACAGACCCTCTCGAACTTCATACGCGCTTGACTCTCCAGATGACCGGAACGCTCATCAAACTCGGCAGATTGTAGCGTCGCCTCCCGCAACTGTCCCCGGGTGACGGGTCCGGCTCTAGGTCTCGTCCCGCACCAGCCAGGTGCCGGTCTTGCCCGCCAACGCACCGTTCACCGCCAGGCAGGAGGTAATCAGGGCCTGCGCCCCGGGGTTGGCAGACTGCTCGAGGAAATTTATGCCCGCCTGAATCTTCGGCCCCATCGATCCCGGCGGGAACTGGTCCTCCGCCAGGAGGCGGCGCGCTTCCGAGACTGTCAGCCGATCCAATGCTCGCTGGGTCGGCTTGTTGAAGTCGACATACACCTGCGGCACCTCGGTCAGGATGGCCAGCAGATCCGCCTCGATCCCCACCGCCAGCATCGCGGCCGACAGGTCCTTGTCGATCACCGCCTCGACGCCCTCGTATCCCCAGCCGGGCCGGTCAATCACGGGTATCCCCCCGCCGCCACAGGCCACCAGCAGTTCGCCCTGGTCGTAAAGCTTCTTGAGCAGGTCCATCTCCTCAATTGTCCTGGGTTCCGGCGACGGAACCACGCGCCGCATGCCGCGACCCGGTACCGGCACCAGGTGCCAGCCATCCTCGCGGCTGTGCCGTTCGGCCTCCTCCTGGCTCAGGTACGGCCCGATCGGCTTGGTCGGGTGGGCGAAGGCGGGATCCTGGGCGTCCACCACGACCCGCGTGACGATCGTGAAGGCGTTACGGTTCGCCCCGCGCTTCCGAAACTCGTTCACCAGGCACTGGCAGATCATGTAGCCCATGCTGGACTGGGTATCAGCCACGCACAACCCCAGGTCGATCGGATAGACCTCTCTGGAAGCGATCTCAACCCGCCGGAGGATGTTGCCCACCTGCGGCCCGTTGCCGTGCGTGATCAGCAGGCGGTGTCCGCTGTCTACCAGGTCCGCCAGGTGAACAGCGGTCGCTCGGGTACGGGCAAACTGTTGGGCTATGTTCCCCTCTGTGCCGGGCTCGCAAAGCGCGTTGCCACCCAGCGCGACTACGATGCGTAACGTGCTGTCGGTCAAAACGGTCTCTCCCGCATGGTGCAGGCCATGATCGCCTTGGCGGTGTGCAGACGATTCTCCGCCTCCTGGTACACGACGGACTGCGGGCCGTCGATAACTTCGTCGGTTACCTCCGCGCCGCGGTCGGCCGGCAGGCAGTGCATGTAAATGGCATCCTCGGACGCCAGCTTCATCCGCCGGGCATCACAGATCCAGTCGGTGAAGCGGACATTCATGGCCAGGCACTCCGCCTCAATTCTGGCCACGGCCGCGTCGTCAGCCGCATCCCGCTTGCCGAGCATCAGTTCGCAGGACCCCCAGCTCTTGGGGTAGACGATGTCGGCCTTCTCGAAGGCGTCGTCCATGGAATCGACGATCTCGAACTTGACACCCGCCTCAGAAGCCGCGGTCCGGGCGTAGTCCACGACGTCGGGCATCAGCTCGTAGCCCGGCGGATGGGCCAGGGTGACGTCCAGGCCCATTCGTGGCATCAGCGTGACGAGCCCCTGCGGCACGGACAGCGGCTTGGCGTAGGACGGGGCGTAAGCCCAGGTAACGGCTATCTTCCTGCCGCGGAGGTCGTCTCCGAACCGCTCGCGAATCGTCATGATGTCGGCCAGGGTCTGGGTCGGATGGTCGACATCACACTGCATGTTGATGACCGGGACCTCGGCGTGTGAGGCAACCTCGCGCATGTAAGCGTTGCCCATCCCCGGAATCAGGTCGTGCCGTATGGCGATGCCGTGCCCCATCTGCCCCAGAATGATCCCGGTGTCCTTGGGCGACTCGCCGTGGGAAATCTGCAGCGACTTGGGCTCCAGAAAGTGGGCATGGGCGCCAAGTTGGGTCGCGCCAGCCTCGAACGCGTTTCGCGTCCGCGTGGACTTGTCAAAGAAGATCAGGAAGATGGTCTGGTTTGGGAGTCGGGCCGTGAGCTTCCCTGCGTGAAAGTCCGCCTTGAGTTCAACCGCGCGGGCCAGCAGGTGCTCGATTTCGATCAGTGAGAAATCCCGCGTCTCGATGTAATCCCGACCTCTGAGTGTTGGCTCGCCCATGGTCTCCGCTCCGGCTGTTCAGCTTCAGGCCGGCGGTACCAGCACCGGCCCAGCACGATAATAGACTCGACCCGTGTCCTGCCGGCAAGCCGCGCGCCACCCCGGGCAGTTCACCGGCGGGGTTGACTCGGCGGTCGGCCACCGCTACGAACGGTCCATGGCCAAGGACGCGATCATCTTCGATATGGACGGCGTGCTGATAGATTCCGGCTCGGTCCACCGCGATAGCTGGGTCCGATTGGCCGAGGAGCTGGGCGCCCAGGTCACCTCCGAGCAGTTCTCGGCCACCTTTGGCCGGCAGAACCGCGACATCGTACCCATGCTGTTCGGCGAAGATCTGAGCGACAATCGGGTGGCCGAACTGAGCGATCGAAAAGAGGTCCTCTACCGCGAATTGGCCCGGGGCAAGATCCGGGCCGTCGACGGCGCCGCGGAACTGGTCCGCGCCTGCCAACAGGCAGGGCTGCGGCTGGCCATCGGCTCCTCCGCCCCACCCCTGAACATCGAGCTGGCCCTGGACGAACTCGGAATCGCCGAGTGCTTCGAGGCGATAGTCGACGAAAGCGCTGTCAGTCGCGGCAAGCCCGACCCCCAGGTCTTCCTACTTGCCGCAGAGCGCCTGGGACTCCATCCCGCGGCATGCGTGGTCATCGAGGACGCGCCGGCCGGCATTGAAGCAGCACTGTCCGGCGGCATGACTGTCGTGGGGCTCACCAGCCACCACCCTGCCGACAGGCTCGCTCGGGCCGACCTCGTCGTCGACTCCCTCACCGACCTGTCCCCGGAAAGCCTCCGGGCTCT
>JANQGB010001102.1 GCA_028277545.1 Phycisphaerae bacterium
CGGATGGCCCGGTCGATCTCGCCCCAGATGGAGCGGCCGGTGCGGGCGTCGTGATCCCACTTCCAGCAGCGGATGCCGGCGGCCTGGAAGTCGTTGTGCAGCCGCGTGGCGAAGGCCTCATCGACGGCCGAGTAGCTGATAAAGCAGGAGTAGAAACGTATCGGCCGGCCGGCAGATGCGCCGGACCGAAAGCAGGCGATTACTTCCTCCCGCAACCCGCAGCCGCGGAGGAAGGTCTCGGGGAGGTCGTCCTTGAAGTTCAGGATGGAGTTGACGTCGATTGGTGAGGCAAGCACGTGACGAATGCTGGATAAGCCCCTGGTTTGCGAGAGGTCACAGGAGAAGACCGTCTTACCCACTGTGGCGCTCTGAAGGTCGGCCCCAGAAAGGTCGGCCTCGGAAAGATCGGCCCTGCAGAGGTTGGCCTTGGAAAGGTCGGCCTCGGGAAGGTGGGTCCAGGCAAGGTCGGCACTGCAGAGGTTGGCCCCCGAAAGGTCGGCCGCGGAAAGGTCGGCCGCGGAAAGGTCGGCCCCGTAAAGGTCGGCTCCGGAAAGATCGGCCCCGCAAAGGTTGGCCTTGGAAAGGTCGGCGTGCGAAAGGTCGGGGATGGGCTCGCATGTTTGGCGCAGGCGGTTCCATTCCGCGACTCCGTCCGGCCCTCCGCGCAGCAGTTCAAGGGCTTTACCTCGATCCATAGGCGTTAGCCTCTTAAGGAGATGACTTCCAGAGCCATACTCTACTTCCGCGGGGGCGGTGGGGGCAAGGGGCAGGCGGAAGACAGGAGACAGGAGGGAGCGGCCACAACAACAACGGCATCCACCGGCAAGATGCCGGTGCCACACTCAGGCGGCGTCGACCTCCGTCTCCCCGGCCAGGCGGCGCTTTTCCTGCTCGTCCCCCTGCTGGAGGGCGCGTTCGATTTCGGTGCACCTGCGCTCCGACAAGCCGTCTGGCACTGCCCGGAGCGAGTTGATAAACTGCCTGTATGGCTGGGGTCACGCTGAAGAACCTGCTCGTTGCTATTCTGAAGGGACTTATTTCCGTAGCCGAGTCCTCGAAGCCGGTCAAACTGGCGACCGTTATCATCGCCGAACTGGGGGCCGCCGCCGACGATCGCTCTGCCGTGGAAGAGAAGGCCCCTGGTGATGACACTTTCGAGCAGATCAACGCTCTCCTGGGCTCCCTAGAGCCCGAGGATGTCAGCGGAGCACTACAGCAGCTTGACCTCGCGACCAACCACGCTGCCTTCTCCGCGGCGGGCATCCAACGCCTGGAGAAGGCACTCCAAGAACAGTCGGCCGCCCTCCAACTGGAACTGGGCGCGATCGTTCCCAAGATCGTCGAGTCGATTCTCGGTATCTTGGCCAGTCATCAAACGACGGCAGGCAGTCCCGAACGCGTCGCCCAACAAGTACTCGTTCCCTGCACGCACAAACTACCAGAGGTCCCCAGCCCGGCCAACTTGTTGAACGCTCGCTACGGGGCCGTTCCTTTCCATCACGAGATCTGCGCGGATACTTGGGCCGACCTAGAGGAATGGTGCGCGGACCAAGAGCCTGTAAGTGCCCGGTTGTTTGTCGGACCGGGTGGGAGCGGTAAAACGCGGATCTTCATCGAGTTCGCCCGTAGTCGTAGCGAGGCAGGTTGGCGCGCCGGTTTCTGGCCCGACACAGCCACGCTGGACGATCTGGAAACGCTCCTGGCGGCCGATCAGCCGACCTTGGCGGTCATGGACTACGCCGAGACACGGCCCGAGCTACTGCGAATGCTCAAGCGTATCGTGCGCGTGCCCCGCACAGCTCCGCTTCGGGTTGTCCTCGTGGCTCGTGAAGTGGCGGACTGGTGGCGGTCGCTGCTGAAACGCGACGATGAGGTCCAGGCCCTCCTCGATCTTCATGCCCCCACGGAGCTCCGGCCAGTGCCGCTTGAGGGACCCGTGCGCCAGCAGGTCTTCGAGCGGGCCCACTCCCGCTTCGCCGAGCTGCGTCCGGATCCACGACCAGCGAAGCCCGTAGACCTGAGCGACGATCGCTTCGGCCGGCCGCTGTATATTCATATGGCAGCGCTGGCGGTGGTGGAGGGCCTCGACCCTACGGCCGATGCGCTGTTGGACGGCATCGTGACGCACGAGGAGCGCTTCTGGCCACGGCGTTTCGCGGACACGCACCCCGACAACCATTACAAAGAGGCAGAATTCTGCGAAGCCGCGGCCCGGACCGTAGCAGCCGTCACGCTCCGCGGCGGCGTGGACGAGTACGAGCAGGGTCAGCGAGTGAACCAACTCGCGAGTGGCCCGAGCGTCGACGGCTTCGTGCGCTTCCTGCACAGCCTGTACCCAGATCAACAGCGTAGCTCCGAAAGCACCCGGCCGCATTATCTGTCGGGCTTACAGCCGGACCTCCTCGGCGAGCAGCTCATTATTCAGGTGCTTAGTGACGAGCACACGCCACGGCAGTACTTGCTCGACATCTTCAGCGACAACGATGCTCGTGCCATCTCCCAGGCGTTCATTGTGCTCGGTCGGGTCTCGCTACGCCATGAGCGAGCGAACCGCTGGATGACTCGGCTGTTGGACGCTGATGTGAACGGGCGGGCGAAGGCCGCGTTCCAGGCGGCAATGACCTTGGGCGAAGTCAGCGCCTATGCCGAGCTGGGGCGCACGCTGGCGGCACGTCTCAAGGGAACAGGCACAGCTGAGTTGGCAGCGTTCATAGAGAAGAGTTCCCCTCAACAGAGGGTGTCGCTGGGCGAACTCCGCCTGTGGGCCACACAGCGCCTTCTGGATGCATGTCCGGACGACACCCAGGACGAGGAAAGCACAATCGAGCGCGCCCGCCTTCTAAACAACCTGGGCGCCCAGCTCAGCGCGTTGGGTCAGCGTGAGAAAGCGCTGGAGGCGACGCGCGAGGCGGTGGATCACTATCGCCCGCTGGCGGAGGCGCGGCCGGACGCGTTCCTGCCTGATCTGGCGAGGAGCCTCAACAACCTGGGCATCCTGCTCAGCTATTGGGGTGAGCAAGAGGACGCGCTGGAGGCTACGCGCGAGGCGGTGGAGCTCCGTCGCCAATTGGCGAAGTCCCTGCCGGACTCGTTCCTCCCGGATCTGGCCACGAGCCTCAACAGCCTGGGCAACAGGCTCAGCGATTTGGGTAAGAGTGAGGAAGCGTTCGAGGCGGCGCGCGAGGCGGTTGAGCACTATCGCCAGGTGGCGAAGTTCCTGCCGGACGCGTTCCTGCCTGATCTGGCGGGCAGCCTTAACAACCTGGGCAACAGGCTGCGCGATTTGGGTCAGCGTGAGGAAGCGCTGGCGGCGACGCGCGAGGCGGTGGAGCTCCGTCGCCAGCTGGCGCGGTCTCGGCCGGACGCGTTCCTGCCTGACCTGGCGGAGAGCCTCACCAACCTGGGCGCCAAGCTCCGCGATTTGGGTCAGCGTGAGGAAGCGGCGGAGGCCACGCGCGAGGCAGTGGAGTTCCGTCGCCAGTTGGCGCAGTCGCGGCCGTTCGCATTCCTGCCTGATCTGGCGGGGAGCCTCAACAACCTGGGCGCCCTGCTCAGCGAGTTGGGTAAGCGTGAGGAAGCGCTGGAGGCCACGCGCGAGGCGGCGGAGCTCCGTCGCCAGCTGGCGAAGTCCCGGCCAGACGCGTTCCTGCCTGATCTGGCGGGGAGCCTCACCAACCTGGGCGCAATGCTCAGCGGATTGGGTCGGCGTGAGGAAGCGCTGGAGGCCGCCCGCGAAGCGGCGGAGCACTGTCGCCAGCTGGCGCAGGAGCGGCCGGCCGCGTTCCTGCCTTATCTGGCGACGAGCCTCAACAACCTGGGCAATAGACTCAGCGAGCTGGGTCAGCGGGAGGAAGCGCTGGCGGCCACGCGCGAGGCGGTGGAGCACTATCGCCTGCTGGTGCAGGCGCGGCCCGACGCGCTCCTGCCTGATCTGGCGGGCAGCCTCACCAACCTGGGCGCCAGGCTCAGGGAGTTGGGTCAGCATGACGAAGCTCTGGACGCAGCGCGCGAGGCGGTCCAACACTATGTCCGAGTGGTGCCAACCACGCGGACAGCGTATCTGCCCCACCTCAAGACCGCCGTTCAAAACCTCACGGACCTCCTGAAGGCAAAGGGGCAGGACTGGCGCAATGACCCACTCGTCATCGAGGCATTGGTATTATGCGTCGCTTCACCAAGCCAGGATGACTCGCCAAACCAACCTGACGCCTGACTGGTGCCGATCCTGCAGTCCTTTACGCGACCGCCCATCACGAAACGCTCAGCGTGTACCGCCCGTCCGGCTCGTGCCAGTCGGTGACCGTAAGCACGTCGTCATCCGCAACCAGAACCCCGTCGCGTTCCAGGTACACGTTGGCCCAGGTCCGCGGCTGACTGCTCTGCGTGGCGTCCGTGGTCCCGCCCTTCAGGTAGGCGTTGGTGATGGCGGTGCCGCCGCTCCTGGTGTTG
>JANQGB010000127.1 GCA_028277545.1 Phycisphaerae bacterium
GTATAGCTCGTCGGTTTCAGAGCCGGGCAGCAGGGCGCCGGTCTCGACCGAGTAGTCGCCGAACTGCGTGTAGTTGGTTTGCGTGGCGACGAGGTTACCCGCCCCGAAGTTGGATGGAATGTTCTCGCCGTCCAGCGGTCCCGGCGGGGCGGCCATCACCAGTGCGGCCAGGCCCGCCACCATCAGAGTCACTGCGCATAATGATTTCATAATGCCTCCTTACCTTCCTATTGTGGTGCCTCAGCCGGCTGTGACGCCGGCCACCTGAACTCCTAGTCGTCGCTGTGATCTTCCCACGGTTTGTACGGCGAGACGCGCACCTGTGGAGCGTACTTCCGCGGCACGGTATGCCCCGCGACGACCCATGTTTCTCCACTGGGGCGGACGGTCTCGCCATGGAAGTCATTGAATAACACATTGACCCGCCCGCCGGGATGCCGCTTGTCGGGCACGCGGAGCGGCCATTTCCCGCGATGGTCGCCGAGGTAGGGGCCCTGCGCTTGCGCGCTGATGATCAGGTTGGCGTACCCGTCCGCCACCTGATTGTCGTACACGCCATTGCGGGCCTCCTCCTTAGAGTCGGGACCGGCGTCCACTAGCAGGAGCACGGTGGACGGGTTGTATACTCTGTCGAGGTTGCCAGCCAAGCGGTCGCCCGCCCCCCTCATCAATTGCCCGATCTTCCCATCGCGCCAGCAATCGCCAGCCTGCGGATTCATGTTGTCATCCTCGGCACCAACGACATCCTCGTTGATTCCGTAGCTGAGCCGGCCCCAGTAGCGTTCGCCCTGGGGAAGCTGCAAATCAGGCGGAAGCGGTTCAAGCGAGTCACCGGACGGATAGAACGGTGTGCTGATCTCCACCCGGTCTGAGGGGCAAATCGCCAAGTCGAAGTCTTCGGCAATGAACTCCCTGCGCTGCTCAGCCTCCGACCATGTGTTGGCACGGGCGCCCCACTTATAGTTGTAATCATAACCCCTTAAGCCCGCAGCCTGGGCCAGTGCCACAGGCCACGCCAGCACCTCGCCGTTCTCGGAATACGCAAACCGCTGTTTGTCGGGATCGACTCTGCTCAAGGCCAGTTGACTGGCGACGACCTGGAATCGCCCGCCGTGCGTCTGGCCGAACGTAAACCCAGCCTGCCCCAGCCCGCGGATGTGTGCCAGGCATTTTACGAACCTCGCCTGTTCGCGGGCGCTTCTTAGTGAGGGTAGCAGGATGGAGATCAGCAGGGCGATGATCGAGACCACTACCAGCAACTCGATGAGGGTAAAGCCGGCTGTCCGGCCGCGGGCTGTCCGACGTCGGCGCGAGAGCGCATACCGGCCCCGCGTGCGTGGCGTGGAGGGGTACAGTACGTTCATGGCTTCCTTACCTCGTTAAACACCTACGGATTTGGTGCCAGGCTTCCCCCTCATTGGCGACGACGCCCGGGTGTTGTGCGCCGCGCCTCCCCTCCCCCAGCGTCGCCGCATCCAGCGCGATTTCTCCGCGCTCACCCCAGGCCTGTTATCAGCCTGAACGGCATATTATAACCATGATCTCAGCAGAAACACAACGCTTTCGGCGTGGCGTGGCGAAAATGTGGGTCTTTCCCGGGCCAGGCTTCGCCCTTTACCAAGAGCCGATAAACGCGGACCGAGAGCCGGACG
>JANQGB010000189.1 GCA_028277545.1 Phycisphaerae bacterium
GCATCTTCAGCCTGCCCGGCAACAAGGACGTTCCTCTATCCTCCGACTGACTACTGATCACCAGCCAGTCACCCTGTCTGATTTTGGGTCGAACGAGAATCTTGGCCGGAGCAAGTTGGCGATAGAAGCGATTCTGCTGTTCGTTGGTCAGCCAACCGTCGACATTGAAGAATCCCAGCAACTCAGCCCACGATAGCACGTTGGCCGGTGCAGGGGTAGCACCGTGCTTAACTAGACCAACGGAAATCAGTTCGCCAATACTATCCCGATTCAGTGTGCAATCCCTAGCGCGACTTATCAGCTCCTCGATGGCTTCCGCGTCATCAGTCTTCGCCTTGTGGACCAGCGTGAATGCGGGGTAGTATCTGTACCAGTTGACCTTGTTGTAGTGACCGTACGTTGCGAAGCCTACCGCGGCTCCCGAGAGCGCCGCCAGAAGAACGCCACTGACCAGAGTCGGAATATGTCGCTTGCGGCGCCCGTATACGACTGATCCGTCCGTCAGTATAGACGACCCGCATTCCGGACAGGCGTCGGACGTCAGACCAGTGAGGCCATAGTTGCACGTACGGCAATACGGATCGGTGCCCAGTCGCTTCCCGCGCAGCCCTACGGCTACCAGGACGAGGGCCACAGCCAACACTACAATGGCAGGTGCCATGTTCCACACTGCGTCCTTCGTTTACAGCGCCGCTTTCCGATTACTGGGCCTGGCATCACGCCGTTCCTGGTCGTTCCCGTGACGAGGCCGCCCGCATTGCATCGCTCACCCGCCCGCTGCCTCTGCACCTTTACTGTTCGTGTCGCCAGGCGCGAATATTCCATACGCAATCCCAGGCTCACCCCTCCAACGCCGGGTCTTGTTCCAGTGGTACTTCCACCACAGGAGCTTGAGTCGGCTATCCGAGCTGGCACACATTCCTTTCAGAACGTTGGAGGCCGCCAGAGCATTGCTCTTATCCTCCTGCCGGAGGACATCCCGACGTATCATGGTGACGAGCTCGGGCGTCTCCCGGGCTACCTTCTGTAACGCGTCTGCGGGGTAGTGGTCTAGCTGGATGTTCCACAAGTCAGCTCTGTGCATGGTGGGCGGCGCCACGGGCCGGCCCCACCAGTCGCATTGGCGGGTCAAGGCAAGATCCCAGGCATGTTCATGCTGCCCGACGTGTGGCTCCAAGAACTCGCTGATCTGAGTCTGGCCAACTGGAAGTCGATTCTGCCAGACCCTCGCTCCCGCAACTCGGATCTGACGATAGCCGCCTCTGGCTCCGCATTCGGTACAGACCTGCGTGGCCGAGGTCTCGACCCACGAGTGTCGAACCTCCTGGAAGCCGAGAATCGCCGCGAGACTAACGAGCGACACTGTGCCGAGAAGGATGAGCGTCCGGCGGCGGGGTCTGCGCCGGTTCGGGCCCGACTCGTAGGTTGTCGGATCATTGAGATCAAACGAGCGGCCACATTCGGGGCACCGGCTCTCGGTCAGTCCATCCAGAATGTAGTAGCACGCCAGGCAACGCTTGCGACCGGCGATGGTTTGCGGGTCTGGGTCCATTGGCTACTGCCCCACCCTCGCTGGTGGTGCCTTAGCAGGCTGTTTGCATATGCCTGCCCGACAAGAGCCAGCAGCTTGCTGTCTGACTCGTGGCATCGTAGTGTAACGCGTGGCCAACCGGAGCACCAGCGGCCTGTAACCGCCTTCTTCATTAGCCGCTTCATGGCGACCGGCGTACCTTGCAGCTCAAGACCGGTCGATGAGGTGGCTAATCAACTCCGCTATTAGTGGGCGAGCCACGCGGGCGACGCCGTTGCGGTCGAGTACCTGTCGACGCACGAAGACACCGTCGAAGAGAATCTTGTCGGCATCGGCGAATCTCTCGGGATCATCGGCGCCCGCACTCCGGGCCAGGCCGCAGCCATCCCGGACTACCTCGAAACGACAGCGCGTTAGTAACGCAGACATCCCGCCCGCATCGTGGTCGCGATAACGGCAGGCTGGAAGCCTGCGGTACGGACGACCTTGTGCAGTAGTGCTCGGGGCGGGGGCATCCCGGATCGGCTGCCATTTGGTGGATCGGGCGCAGGGATTGCTGAACTCGGCGGCGGCGGTGAACAAATGGCATACCCTGCGATCCGGTGTGCTGAACAATACGCCGAGCAGGCTTGCCCGCAGGCCGTCCGGCCCGCGTCGGCTCATAATGAACCAACTCACCGCGTGGCGCTGCGGCCTGGCGATCGCTGTCTCTATTCGGAGGCGCGATCTGGGCGGGCCGTGGGATGGCGGCGGGAAACCGGTCCGGGCTCACTAGACAATTCGTAGCAATTTGATACTATTTGACCGATTCGGGTCGGAAGTTCTGCAAATTGAGATGTCTCTCGCAGGCCGACGCGCCCGCGTGGCGGTCTCTTGCCGCTGCCGGTGCTGGCGGTCGTTGGGCGGCGCGCTGCTCCGCCGACATATCCGCGGAACCGCAAAACAGGAGCCTCTGCCATGCAACGCCGTGAATTCCTTGCCACGCTGGGTGCCACAGCGCTGACCCCCACTCTGGGCCGCCACCTGCTGGCCTTCGGCGAAGACGCCGCTCCGCCAGAGTGTCACGGGCCGGGCTTCGCCAGCCCGCGCGATGCCATCAAGGCGGATCGGGAGAAGTTGCTGTACGTAGTGGGCATCTATACCGGCACCAGGATCACACAGCCCGACTACCTGGCCACGGCTGACGTCGATCCGGGATCGTCGCGCTACGGACAGATCGTCCACCGATTGCCCATGCCCAACGCGGGCGACGAGCTGCACCATTTCGGGTGGAACGCGTGCAGCAGTTGCCACGGTGACCCGACCAAGTCACGCCGCTACCTGGTGGTCCCGGGCCTCAAGTCGAGCCGCATCCACGTCATCGACGTGCTCGATCCGGCAAATCCCAGGATGCACAAGGTCATCGAGCCGGAGGAGGTTCTCCGCAAGACCGACCTCTCCGCCCCGCACACGGTGCACTGCCTGGCCGACGGGACCATCATGATCTCGATGCTGGGTGACGCCAAGGGCCGGGGGCCGGGCGGCTTCCTGACGCTGAATGAGAACTTCGAAATCACCGGCCGCTGGGAGCGTTCCGCGGGCGGCATGAAGTTCAACTACGACTACTGGTATCAACCACGGCACAACGTCATGGTCAGCAGCGAGTGGGCCGCGCCGCAGACCTACGAATTGGGCTTCAAGATGGAAGACGTCGAGGCTGGCAAGTTCGGCTCGCGGCTGCACTTCTGGGACTGGCAGCGGCGAGTCATTCTCAAAACCGTCGAGCTGGGCCAGGACGGCCTGATCCCTCTCGAAGTTCGCTTCCATCACGATCCGGCCAGCACGCACGGCTACGTCGGGGCGGCCCTGTCGAGCAATGTCTGGCACTGGCACAAGGATCAGGGCGACTGGGATGTTCAGAAGGTCGTGTCGGTCAAGCCCATCGAGGTCCAGGGCTGGGATTTCCCGGTGCCCGGGCTGATCACCGACATCCTGCTGTCGATGGACGACCGCTTCCTGTACTTCTCGAACTGGCTGCACGGCGACATCCGGCAATACGACATAAGCGATCCCGGCCGGCCCAAGCTGGCGGGGCAGGTCTGGTGCGGGGGCGTCACCGGCAAGGACGTCCGTGTGCGCGGCCGCAAGCTCTCCGGCGGGCCGCAGATGCTCCAGCTAAGCCTGGACGGCAAGCGGCTCTACGTGACCAACTCGCTGCAGAGCACCTGGGACAATCAGTTCTATCCTGACCTGGCGGGTGACGGTTCCTGGATGCTGCAGATCGACGTAGATGCCAAGAACGGCGGCCTGAGCATCAATGAGAACTTTCTGGTCGATTTCGGCAAGGAGCCTGCCGGCCCCGCCCGGGCGCACGAAATGCGTTTCCCCGGCGGCGACTGCACCTCGGACATCTTCGTATAGCGACTGGCTGTGAACCGCGCAAACGCGCAGGAAGGACCGCTGAACAGATATGACTAACCGAACGCTCGCAGGCACGATAGCCGTAGCGCTGCTGCTCAACTCGATCAGCGGCCCGACGGCCGCCCTCGCTGAAGACTCGTTGGACCCACCGCTGTTTAAAGGTCTGGGTGACCATCATCGCAAGGTGACCACCTCGTCGCCACTGGCCCAGCAGTACTTCGATCAGGGCCTGATCTGGGCCTACGCGTTCAACCACGACGAAGCCATCCGGTCGTTCAAGCGGGCGGCGGCGCTCGATCCCGGCTGCGCCATGGCCTGGTGGGGCATCGCGCTGTGCAACGGGCCTCATATCAACAATCCCGTGGTTCCACCGGAGCGGGCGGCTGAGGCCTGGTCGGCGCTACAGAAAGCGCAGGCCGCAAAGGCGGGTGCCACGGAAGTCGAACGGGCGCTGATCGGAGCGCTCTCCAGGCGCTACGCCGCATCTGCACCGGCGGACCGCAGCGGGCTGGACAAGACCTACGCCCGGGCCATGGGCGCAGTGTGGGAAGACTTCCCCGACGACCCTGACGTGGGCACGCTCTACGCTGAAGCCCTGATGGACCTGCGGCCCTGGGACCTGTGGACGCAGGACCAGCGGCCGCAACCGGGCACGAACAAGGTGCTGGCGGTGCTGGAGGAAGTCCTCCACCTCGATCCGCAGAACCCCGGCGCCAATCACCTCTACATCCACGCGGTGGAGCCGTCGAAGCACCCGCAGAAGGCCAACGCATCGGCCAAGCGGCTGTGCGATGCGGTGCCAGGCTCGGGACACCTGGTGCATATGCCGTCGCACATCTACGTGCTGACGGGAAGATGGGCTCAAGCGGCCAGGCAGAATGAACTGGCTATCAGGGCGGATAGAGACTACCGCCAGATCTCGCCGAAACAGGGCTTCTACCACATATACATGCTTCATAACCACCACATGCTGTCGTTCGCCTCCATGATGGAAGGGCGGGCTGAAGTCGCCATCAGGTCGGCCCGGGGAGTGATCGACAGCGTGCCGGAGGATTACATGAAGCGCGAGGCCGCGCTGGTGGATCCCTACATGGGCGCGGTCTACGATGCGCTGAAACGATTCGGTCGCTGGGACGACATCCTGGCCGAGCCCGCCCCGCCGCCGTTTCTGCCGATCACCACCGCACTGTGGCGGATGAACCGGGCCGTCGCCTACGCCGCCCAGGGCAACGTCGAGGCGGCCGAGCAGGAGAAGGCCGCCTTCCAGAAAGCGGCCGCCCGGGTGCCGACCGACGCGCTGATGGCCATCAATCCTGCGGCGGACATCCTGCGAATCGCGGAGCACTTCATCAACGGCGAGATCGCCTTTCGCCGCGGTGCCATCGACGAGTCAGTCCGGGAGCTGAGACAGGCCATCGCCCTGGAGGACAAGCTCCGCTACATGGAACCGCCGGAGTGGGTGCAGCCGGTTCGGCACACTCTCGGCGCGGTTCTGATGAGCGCCGGCCGTTACCGAGAGGCGGAGCAGGCCTATCGCGAAGACCTGGCCAAGTGGCCCGAGAACGGCTGGTCGCTCTACGGGTTGAGCCGCTGCCTGCAGGAACGAGGAGCCGAAGCAGAGGCAAAAGAGGTCGGGGAGCGCTTCCGCAGAGTGTGGTCGCGGGCCGACGCACCGATCGCGTCAAGCTGCCTGTGCGTGCCGAAGACGTAGCGCCCAGGCGTCCGCCCGCTTCAGCACCAGTACCAAGCGTACGGCTTGACTTGCTCGACGATCCTGCTACGAACCGCTCTGCATTACCACCGATTCCGGTCCGGGGGTGAGCACAACGCGAGCCACTTCCGGGCAGAAGAGCCCGGACCAAAGACGCGTCACGGTCGATACGCGGCCGGCCTGCACTCCCGCGCATGTTACGGCCCTGGTCAAAACCGGAAACCGGTAGACAGGCCGCGGCCGCGGCCGGGCGCCTTGAGGCCTGATCGTGGCAATCAAGCCCATCGCGTGGTGACTGAGCGGGCCTTGCTGGTTGATCCCCGCAGGCCGGGGCGCTGACTCATCTCAACCTTGAACGCCTGATATGCGATGCCCGCCCAATAGGACGGTACACTTTGTTCCTAAACCACTGATCGTTCTGGGCGGCGTCCTGATGGATATCCACGGAGTCCTGCGAATGGAATCCGGGCCCAAGTCGGGCGGGAGAACAGCGCGGATAGGGACAGTCAGCCGGGCAGGTCGGCGCCCGGTTTGACTACGATGTCGATAGTGGTCGTGCCGTGGCTGGAACTCATTGTCGCAGCAGCGGTCCAGAATGCCCCCACGGTCCGTTCCCAGGTGAATGGAAACGGTATCTGCTGTCTGCCACTTGACACCATGCTCCGGTGTGGCCAGCGGGCTCCGTGGCGCACGCGCTTCAAGGACACAGTCTGACCCTGCTAGCCGGCCCGATCCGCACCGCAAAGGCAAGCCGCCTGGCGCACGCCGACGCACCAGCGGGTAAACTCACTCCTCAGTGAGCAACCTCCCGGAATCGTCCTCATGCCGCACGGCGCGCGATTCCGATAAGATCATGTTCGGATAGTCGGGATCCGGCAGCGGAGTCACAGATACCGGGCTCACGAAAGGTGGGCGGGACACCACAGCGTAGCGTCGGCATCACGTGGTGGATCTGCCAGCGGCCGAGATGGGTCGGCCGACCCGCGCTATCAGGCGCCGTCGGCGACATCCACGCAGTCGCGACCACGTGGGCATAGACGGGTATCGTGTGCGGCGTGAGCCGGCCTCTGGTCGCCCGGACCAGCGCACGCCATTTCGACAGGACGCCTGGAGATGGTCGTTCGCAACGACTCGCCGAGGGCAGACAGCGTTCTGCTGGAGGGAGCAGCGGGCGAAGGTACGACTGCGCCCGAGGGGCGGGAAGGGACAGGGGTCCGTCGCCACGCACTTCTGGCTGGCGCGGGCGCGGTGCTGCTCGCTGGCCTGTTTGTCATCAGCCGCTACAACTACGTGCTGTTCCACGGCCTGGCCGAGCTGTTCTCTGTCGCTGTGGCCTGGGCCGTGTTCCTGCTGGTGTGGAATTCTCGCCGCTTCGTCGCCAACGACGCGCTCGTCTTCCTCGGCGCTGCCTACCTGTTCGTGGGGCTCATCGACGTGCTCCACACCCTGGCCTACCGCGGGATGGGCATCTTCCCTGACGCACAGGCCTCCAACCTGGCCACGCAACTTTGGATCAGCGGGCGCCTCCTCGAAACCGTGTCGTTATTGCTGTTCGCCGTCTTTCTCGGCCGGCGCCTGCCGATCCGTGGCCTGGTGCTCGGGCTGGCGGGCGTCAGCGCGCTGCTGCTGGCAGCCATCTTCGCCTGGCGCGTCTTCCCCACGTGCTACGTCGAGGGCCAGGGGCTGACCGCCTTCAAGACCGTGACCGAATACGGCATCTGCCTGACGCTGGTGGGCACCATCACGCTGCTCGTTCGCAAGCGGGAATATCTGGACGCCGCCGTGCTTCGGCTGATGATTGCGGCCATGGCCGTCAGTATCGCCGCGGAAGTCGCCTTCACCTTCTATGTCAGCGTGTATGGCCTGTCGAACCTCGTTGGCCATGTCCTCAAGATCATCTCATTCTTTCTGGTCTACATGGCCCTGATCCGATCCGGGCTTACTCGACCCTACGCCACGCTGTTCCGGGAGCTGAAGGGGGCTCAGGCTGCGCTGCGGGAAAGTGAGTACTATTACCGCAGTCTGATCCACGGCCTGCACGAAGACATCCTGGTGATTGATCGTGACTATCGCGTCACGGACGTCAACGACGCGGCCCTGCGGACGCTGGGACTGGCGCGCCATGATGTGATCGGCCGGCACTGTTACGAGGTGTCGCACGGCCTGGACGAGCCCTGCCACGAACACGGCATTGACTGCGGTCTGCGCCGCGCGTTCGAAACGGGCAAGCCCTGCGACCTGCACCACCTGCACCTTACCGCCGACGGAGAAAGAGCGCACATCAACCTGCTGATGTCTCCGCTGCGGGATGAGAGGGAGCAGATCACCCATGTGATCGAAGCGGCCCGGAACGTGACCGATCTCGTCGACACGCAACAAGCGCTGGCCGACAGCCGGGAGCGGATGGAACTTGCCTTGCGGGGCGCCGACCTGGGGACCTGGGACTGGAACGTAGGAACCGGAGAGCGGGTCTGCAACGCGCGCTGGGCACGTATGCTGGGATATGAGGCGGCTGAGATCGAACAGCATCTGAGGGCCTGGGAGCGGTTGGTCCACCCCGAAGACAAGCCGGGCGTCGAGGCGGCGCTGAACGCTCACCTGGAGGGCCGGACAGATTCCTACGAAGCTGAGTACCGCCTGCGGCACAAGTCGGGCGGCTGGGTCTGGGTGCTGGACAAGGGCAGGGTGATCGATCGTGGCGTGGACGGCCAAGCGCTGCGCGCTTGCGGTACGCACCTGAACATATCCGAGCGCAAGCTGGCCGAAGAGCAATTGCGGGAAAGCCAGGCGCGGCTTGACGAATCGAACCAGATCATGTCGGCGGTTCTGGACAGCACGCACATCATGGCGGTGCTGCTCGACAGGGACTTTAACTTTGTATGGGTCAATCGGACCTACGCTGACGCGTGCCGCCACGATCAGTCCTTCTTCCCGGGCAGGAATCACTTTGACCTGTACCCCAACGAAGAGAACCAGGCCATCTTCCAGCGCGTGGTGGACACCGGCGAACCCTTCTTCCTGTCCGCCAAGCCCTTCACGTTCATGCACCAGTCCGAGCGCGGCATCACTTACTGGGACTGGAGCCTGATCCCGGTCAAGGATGACACCGCAAGAGTGACAAGTCTGGTCTTCAGCCTCGCGGAGGTAACCGAGAGGATTCGGGCCGGGCAACAGTTGCAGGCGGAACAGGAATTCTCATCCACCATCATCAGCGAAACTCCCGCCGTTATCTGCGGCATCGCCCCTGACGCAACCTGCACCTTCATCAATCCGGCCGGTGAACAGACTACGGGATATGAAAGGGACGAGATTCTCGGGAAAGACTGGTGGCGCACGCTCCATCCCGGAGAGACCTACCACCAGGTTGAGCAGCTCTTTCGCGGGTCGGAGCACGGACCGACGCGCGATTTCGAGCTGACGCTGACCAGGAAGGACGGCGATCAGCGCACCATATCCTGGAACGCGCACCATCGGCTCGATGACAAAGGTGAGCTGTGCGAGGTAATCGGCTTCGGTCACGACATCACCGAGCGCAAGCGCGCCGAAGAGGATCTGCGCAGGAGCACAGCCATCCTGAACCATACCGGGGCCATCGGCCGCATCGGGGGCTGGGAGCACGATCTGATCACCGGAGAGGCCGTCTGGACGCGGGCGCTGTATGAAATCCTCGAAATCGAAGAGGGGCAGCCCATTCCCGGCCCCGGTGAGCACCTGGACTACTACCCTCCCGAGCACCGGGCCAGCCTGGCCCAGGCCTATCGACGGTCCATGGAGACTGGCGAACCGTTCGATCTGGAGCTGCAGTGCCGCACAGCCATAGGCAGGCTGCTCTGGATTCGAGCCATTGGCAGTCCGGTCTTCGAGGCGGGCAAGTGCGTCAAGATGCACGGCACATTCCAGGACATCAGCGATCGTAAGCGGGCGGAGAAGGAGCGGGCCGAGTTGGAGACACAACTCCGCCAGTCGCAGAAACTGGAGGCGCTGGGGCAACTGGCCGGCGGTGTGGCCCACGACTTCAACAATCTCTTGACGGTCATTTTCGGCTACACCGAGGTAGTGCGCGAGAGCCTGGCGGCCGATCATGCCGCCCTGGAAGCCCTGGCTCAGGTCACCACGGCCGCGACGCAGGCCACGGGAGTAACGCGGAGCCTGCTCACCTTCAGCCGTAAGGTAGAGGTCGAGAAGGGCCCGGTTGACCTGGGCAACGTGCTGGCCTCGTCGGCCAAGCTGCTGAGACGGATGCTCCCGGCCAACGTAGAGTTCGCCACAGACCTGGGCGCAGACGGACCGTTCATCGTCCACGCCGATGATACGCAGATACAGCAGGTGATCATGAACCTGGCGCTAAACGCCCGGGACGCGATGCCCGAGGGTGGCAGCCTGCGGATTTCTGTAGCCCGGAGTGGCGCGCCCGGTGCGCCAGGGGAGGTGGAGCTAGTCGTGAGCGACACCGGCGCCGGTATGACCGCCGAAGTGCGAGAGCGGATCTTCGAGCCCTTCTTCACGACCAAGGCCGAGGGAAAGGGCACCGGTCTGGGGCTGTCGATCATCCATGGCATCGTGGACGAGCACGATGGTCGAATCGAGCTGGAGTCGACGCCCGACCAGGGAACGACGGTCACGGTCGTGCTGCCGGCGGGACTGACGGTCGAGGAGGAGCCCGGGTCGCGCGCCCCAACTCCGGCTCCAGCCGGGCGGGGTGAACTGATCCTCATTGCCGAAGACGACCATCAGGTTAGGCGCATTGTGAAGACGGCGCTCACCTCGCTTGCCTACGAGGTACTGGAAACGGCTGACGGCGAGGCGTTGCTGGAGGCGTGCCAACTGCATGGCGATCGCGTCCAACTGATTGTAACCGACGTTGACATGCCAAAGCGTAGCGGTCTGGATGTCGTGCGACATCTTCGGGCCGCCGGCTCGCAGATGCCGATCATCCTGATTACAGGTGGTGTTGACGTCCAGGTGGAAGATAACCTGGACGAACTCACCAGCTTGCTGCGCAAGCCGTTCCAGGTAGCGGAACTGGGCAGCCTGGTTGCGCAGATGTGCGGCGCTTCGCCGCCAACGCGGAGAGAGTGATGCCTGATGCAACAACCGTGTTGATCGTGGATGACCACGCCCTGGTTCGCGGCATGCTGGCCGACCGCCTGTCGATGGAAGTCGACCTGAGCGTGATCTCGACGGCCAGTGACGCCGGCGAGGCGTTGCAGGCGACGTCTCAACATGGCCCGGACATCGTCTTGATGGACATCGACATGCCGGGTCTGGCGTGCTTCGAAGCCGCCCGGCAGATTCGCAGTGCCCATCCCCAGACAGCGATCGTGTTCCTGAGCGCTCATTGCCAGGACGGCTACGTCGAGCAGGCCCTGGAAGCGGGGGCTGCCGGATACCTCACCAAGGACGAGCCCCTCGAGGTGGTCCTCAGCGCCGTCCGCACGGTCGCCGGCGGCGGCAGCTATTTCTCTGCGGAGGTCCAGGGCCGGCTGGTGGTCGATCCGAAGGGAGCCCGTCTGGGCCGTCGAGGTCAGACCCGGGCCAGCACGCTTACGCCACGGGAGCGGGAGATTCTCCGCTACGTAGCCCGAGGCCTGTCACAGAAGCAGATGGCCGAGGTCACCAGCCGCAGCAGCAAGACCATCCACAAACACTGCAACAACATCATGGCCAAGCTCGATCTCCACGATCGTGTCGAGTTGACCCGCTTCGCCATACGCGAGGGGCTGGCCGAAGCATAGCCCTTCGTGCTTCCGTCACCGAGTATCGCCCGCCGTCACGCCGGCGAGGGCATCTCCCGACATGGTGGCTAAGCCCCCCTGCACTGGGCCGGCGAGCGCAGATCACCTTGGCCAACAGCGCCCGGCCCTGACACGGATCGCCGGCGGCTGCGTCCCATAAGCTGGCCCGGAATTTCGCCGCCTCTCGGTTTCCTGCTCTGTATCACGCCGGAACGCGGCGGAAGCCCGCGCAACGGTGGTTGTTATCGGCCCGAGTGCAAATACGCCATGGGGTGTACTAAGTACACTGACGCAGCATCCGATCCAGTCTCGGGAACAGGAGGCTCCGTGCTCTCGGAGCTGAGCCCGCTGGCTCTGGATGGCTGCTGGACGCTACCAACCGGGTTCATATTCCCTGTCAGAGAACCGACGATTGGAGACAGATGCAATGACCCTCGGCAAGAAACTGGTGACCGCGTTTCTCGGCTGCGGCCTGATCCCTCTCGGGATCGTCGCTTATGTTGGTTACTCAACCGCTAACAGCGGGATGGAGACCATCAACCGGCGCGGCGAGCAGGGCCTGGAGGAAGCTGCCTACAACCAGCTCGTCGCTTTGCGTGACGTCAAGAAGGCGCAGATCCAGACTTACTTCGACGAGCGCCAGGGAGATATGGGTGTTCTGACGGCCAACGTCGCCGCACTCCGGCAGGAAGCGTTCTCCAAGCTGGCGGCGGTCCAGGAACTTAAGCGCGCCCAAGTCGAGGAGTTCTTCGCCAAGGTCCGTACGGACGTATTGACTCTGGCACAGAGTCAGGACGCGCGAGACGCATTCAAGGAACTTCAGGCCTATCGCGATGACCTCCAGACGGCGCCGACCGATCCCTACGACGTCTCCACCGAGAAGTACGACCAGATGTGGCGTGAGCACCATCGCTTCCTCGGCCAGTACGTCGAGTCGCACGGCTACTACGACACGTTTCTGATCAGCGCTGACCACGGGCACGTGATGTACACCGCGGCCAAGGAGAGCGACATAGGCCAGAACCTGGCGCATGGCGACCTCAAGAACGAGGGACTGGCGCAAGTGTGGCGCAAGGTGTGCGAGACCAAAGACGTAGCCTACGCCGACTTTGAACCCTACTCGCCCAGCAACGGACAGCAGGCGGCGTTCGTCGGCGCCCCGTTCTACGGTGGATCCGGCGACCTGTTCGGTGTAGTGGTCCTGCAGATTCCCACCGACCCGATTAACGCCATCGTCCAGAAACGGGACGGCATGGGCAGGACGGGCGAGACCTACCTCGTCGGTCACAGAGACGGGCGTACCTCCTTCCGCAGCGATATGCTCACCATGGGCGACGGCAAGTACGTGATCGGCTACGATATCCACACGGCCTACATTGACCGGGTCATCGAATCCAAGGAGGGATTCCAGCAGACCTACGTGGACAGCAAGGGCAACCCGGTTCTGGTCGCGGCGGACCCCCTGAATGTTGACGGCCTCCACTGGGCGTGCATCTCCAAGATCGACTTCGAGGAAGCCATCGCCCTTCGCGTCGAGGGTGAGAAGGAGGACTTCTTCACCAAATACAACAACCTGTACGGCTACTACGACCTGTTCCTGATTAACCAAGACGGCTACTGCTTCTACTCCGTCTGTCAGGAAGCGGACTACCAGACCAATCTGGTCAACGGTAAGTACGCCAGCTCCAACCTCGGGGAGCTGACCCGG
>JANQGB010001107.1 GCA_028277545.1 Phycisphaerae bacterium
TGCCGGACGAGGACTCCACTTCAATTCGGCCACCGTGCTCAGCAATGATGCCGTGAACCAGGGCCAGGCCCAGGCCGGTGCCGCGCTGGCGTGTCTTGGTGGTGAAGAACGGCTCAAACAGGTGTTCCCGCACTTCATCAGACATTCCGGTGCCGGTGTCGCTGACCACTACTCGGGCGTGCGGCGATTCGGCGTCAGTGGCCGACTCGCCGCCGGCCGGTGACAGGACCAGAACTTTCAGTGTGCCGCCATCCGGCATGGCGTCTCGGGCGTTGACCGCCAGGTTGAGGATCACCTGCTGCAGTTGGGTCGCATCCGCGTCCACCCACGGTGCCGGCTTGCAGGAGGTGTCAATTGCCAACTCGATGTTGGCTGGCAGCGTGCGGGCGAGTATACGCGTTCCGCTGTCCACCACGGCACAGAGATCACAGGCCTTGCGGTCGGTGCGCACCTTGCGACTGAAGGTCAGCAGCGATCGCGTCACGCCGGTTGCCTGGTCCACGGCGTCCCTGACCGCGAGCAGGGAGTCCTCTACCTCGCTGCACGCCGCGAGATTCTGCTCCAGCAGGCCGACGTGGGCCAGCATCACCGTGAGCAGGTTATTGAAATCGTGAGCCACGCCGCCGGCGAGTTGTCCCAAGGCCTCCATCTTCTGTGCCTGGCGGAGTTGCTCTTCCAGTTGCTTCTGCGCAGTAACGTTGTCGAAAACCGCCACAACGTCACCGCTGGGCAGCCGGTACACGTAGTTCTCAAACCAGGCCTGCAGGTCGCCGCCCTCGTAGAGCTTGGCGGGAAAGTGTTCTGCCTTGCCGGTGCGCCACACGCGCTGGAATACCTCAAACAGTCCCATCTGCCGCACACCCGGGAAGGCCGTCTGAACGCTACGGCCCAGCGCCTGCTCCTGCGTGACCTTGCAGATACGTTCGCTGGCCTTGTTCATCTCCTTGATCAGGAAGTCGTCACCTTCCGAAGTGGCGGTGTAGACCACCACGCCGCTACCCATGTTATTGAATAGCTCCCGGTAGCTGGTTTGACTTTCATGTAGCGCGGCTTCCGTTCGGGAACGTTGACGCCGCGACTGAAACTCGCGAAGCTCGCGTTGTATCGCCGGTGCCAGGCGCGTGAGGTTATCCTTCAGCACGTAATCGCAGGCACCTGTCCGCATGGCTTGTACAGCCTGTTCTTCGCCAATCCGGCCCGAGACGATGACAAACGGCAGGTCCAGACCCAGCTCTCCAAGCAATGCGAGAGCCTGGCCAGATCCGAATTCAGGCATGGAGTGGTCGGAGAGAACGATGTCCCACTCGTTCTCCTCCAGCGCCTTACGCATCTGGTCGTATGTGTCCACCCGGCGGGAGACCAGGTCGAACCCGGCCCGCGAGAGAGCCCGGACGAGCATGAGGTAGTCATCCTCGGAGTCCTCGACTGACAGCAGTCGAAGTGGGTCGCTCATGGCATTAGCTCGCTAAAGGTGGCCCCTCGTTCAACAGCAGCCAATACAACTGAAGCTGTCGGACGGCCTCGGCGAAACGTCTGAAATCAACTGGTTTTCGCACGTAGCTGTTGGCGCCGGTCAGGTAGCTCTGGATCAGGTCCTGCTCTTCATTGGAGGATGTCAGAATGACCACGGGCAGCAGCCGGGTACGCTCTTCGGCGCGGATGCGCTTCAGCACCTCCAGCCCATCAACCTTGGGCAGCTTCAGGTCCAGCAGTACCAGCACCAGGTCTTCGAGCGTGTTCCGCCCGGTGTATGCTCCGGTCGAGAAGAGAAAGTCCAACGCCTCGGCCCCATCACGAACGACCTCGACCGCGTTGGCCACGCCGTTGGCCTGCAGGGCGCGTAAGGTCAACGCTTCGTCGTCCGGATTGTCTTCCACCAGTAGCACTGTCTTCCTGCTCATGGCGACTGACTCCGTTGATGCGGGGCGAGCGTGAAATAGAAGGTGGCGCCCTGCCCCACTCTGCCCTCTGCCCAGACTTTGCCACCGTGCGTGTGCACGATTCGTTGCGCCGTAGCCAGTCCAACGCCGCTGCCCTCGAACTCGGCGGTGCTGTGCAGGCGTTGAAACGCCCCAAAGAGCTTGTTGGCATATTTCATGTCGAATCCCGCCCCGTCATCCCGGACGAAGAACGCCCGCGTACCATTCTGAGAGGTGGTGCCGACATCGATCAGGGCGCTGTCTCGCCGGGCGGTGAACTTCCAGGCGTTGGCCAGCAGGTTCTCGAGCAGGATTCGCAACATACGAGGATCGCCGAACGCAGTCAGGCCCTCCTCAATGTTCATCGTTACTTCACGTTCGGGCTCACGCTGGCGGAGCCCGGCAGCCACTTCGCGG
>JANQGB010000223.1 GCA_028277545.1 Phycisphaerae bacterium
ATACGGGCATCGTACGGGATGAACGGCGCCATGGCCTGGTCAAGCGCTACGGTTTCTGGATCGTTGCGTACCCGCCAGTCGCGGGTCAACGGGAGCAAGCTCCGGATGCACTTAGTGCGGCGCGCTACTTACGGTGGCCGTTTGCCGGTCAGACGTTGAGAACATCCTCGGTCGCCCCAGCGTATCTTTGACGGCGCCACGACAGCACCGTGCACCAGGCGGGCGACGATTGCTAATTACGGTAATCACCGACGCCGGCGGGGCTCACTAGAAAAGCGACTTGCAGGGGTGCATTTCGCGGCCGGTTGGCGTTATGATCTGCAGGCGGCCCGGTTCCGAAGCCTCGGGACAGCAGGTCGGGTTTGGTTGGGTAGACTCTAGTCGAACGCCGTCGAGACTTGAACCGCGCCTCCGCTGTCGGTTGCGCGCCGAGAGGCGGGTGCGGGCTTCGAGTCGAGCCGATTCTGGAGGAGTCCTGAGATGTACGTGTGCAGACTGCGCGGGTGGCTGGTTTTGCCCCTCGTCCTGGGATGGGTAGCCGGCTGTGATGCGACGCGATCGCCTGGCGGCTCCCCTCCGCCGGAGGAGACGACGGAGCCGGGCGACACCAACGAAGAGCCGCCCGCGGACGGCACGGACGAATCTCTATCCCTCAGCACTCCCAACACTCGGATTCTACAGGTCGGCGACACCTGGACCTACGATGAGCGGCAGACCACCTCCTTTGGTGGTGAGGTCAGCGCGGTTAGCGGCCGGCACATCCACGAGGTACTGCCGGACGCGACCACGGACCGGACCGGCAATCCCATCGGCGTGCTTTCCGCCACGTTGCAGGGTACTTTCAACGAAGAGGACGACGTCATCAGGTCAGTCTGGTGGTACTTCAGCCAGGGCGACGACGGAACGTTCTATCAGCATGGTCGAATTAACGGATACGTGAATCCACCCGCCGAGCGGTACGTCACCTGGCCTTTGCAGGGCAAATACGCGGTCGTCAACAGCCCCGTTGCCGTAGGCGACACCCACGTGTGGGACGTGGCCTTCGACGATGGCAGCCGGTCAACTGGCGAAAGCAGCGTTGTGCGTATCGAGCAGGTAGTCGTTCCTGCCGGGACCTTCACGGCGGCCAAGGTGGAAGTATCGGAGACCGAGACGGACGACGGTGTCACTTACGCCTGGGAGAGTACCCTCTGGTACGTTCCAGAGCTTGGCCGAGAGGTGAAGGGATTCTTCAACCTGGTAATCGATGACGAGGGCGGCGTACTCCACGCCACCAGCAGTCGCGTGCGCGAACTCACTGAGATCAACCTGATGGAGGTGGAGGAGTCTGACGACACGGGACTGGAGGGTGATGGTTCGTCCGATGAGGAGGACGTCTCGTCCGGCGAGGGCGATGAGGCCGCCGATGCAGCAGACGAGGCTGAGGAAGAGGACGGAGACACCGGCCCCGGAGATACGAGCGAGGAAGAGGGCGACGGCAGTGTCGCCGACGACGAGGCCGACGGCAGCGACGCTGACGGTGAGACCGGCGAAGCAGGCGTTCCCCCCTTGCCCGAGGGGGCCGAGTTTGTTACGACTGCAACCGGCCTGCAGTATTACGACTTCGAGCTTGGGGCCGGCCAGCAGCCCGTCGAAACCTCGACCGTCACGGTCGATTACGTCGGCTACCTGGAGGATGGCACCGTGTTCGATAGTGCCGAGGGGGCTCAGTTCGATCTTGCCATGGTGGTCGACGGCTTTGCCGAAGGCGTTTCCGGAATGGCGGAAGGCGGGCAGCGCCGCCTGCTCGTCCCGCCTGAATTGGGCTACGGGCCGGAGGGCAATCCGGCCGCCGGCATAAGCGGCGACGCTAACCTGATCTTCGACGTTGCCCTGATCAGCGTCGACGAACTATGACATGGGCGGGCGTACCACCCTCGCAGGAGGAGATAAATCATGAAACGCCAGGATCTCAGGAGATGTAGATACGCAAGCCTGCTGGCCGCCGGGGGTCTGTTGTTCAGCGCCGAGGGCAACTGCCTGCCGGAAAACTACTTTGCCGGTCTGGGGATGTCATATGGCACCAGCCTGGCAAACGCCATGGTATCCTCCCTGGTCAGTTCGGTGTTCACGGAGGCGAGCGTATTTCCGGTCGACGGCGACTCCTCCGATGAGGAGACGGCAGCGGAGGATGCTGCCACGGAGGCTCCTGACCCGGAGGACACACCGCCTCCGTTTGCGTAAGCCACTCGGCCCCGCGCCCAGCCGGTCAATCGTAGCGCTGGCGTTTGTTCGAAGGCAGCTGTACAGGCAGGCCAGCAACGCGAGTCTGGATACCCGTCTTCGGCGTGCAACGGTTTTTGCCCGGAGTCCTTCGCCAGCGACAGCGACGGTGAGGTCGACGCCGAGAGTTCTGGCGCGTTCACGGCGGTCGACAGCGGGTCGCAAGACAGTAGGGTTTGCCCGGCGGCGCTCCGGCGGCGGATGGGGGTGACGAGTTGTCGCAGTTGGCGGCCCGAGTCTGTGTGGCTGGCGTAGTGCCTCGGAGTTTCCGGCGTTCTCAACCGACGCTTTTGGGCTGCGTTGTCCCCGTTTGGGAGTCTGCGCGAGCCGGATTTCGCGGCTGGTTACAATTCAGTAGTTGTGAAGCGCCACACTGGCCGGGCTGACTTGGTGCTACGGCACCTGAGCCAGCAGCCAGTCTCCGAGCGAAGGCGCCAGCTCTTCTCCGGCCGGCCAGGTCACGACGGGGCAGTCACCGAACTCGCCCGGCCGAGTCAAGTCCAGGGCTACGAACTGCTCATCATATTGGCCGACGACAAAGAGGTGTCGCGGGATGCCTCGTTCGAAGGCGGCGGAAAGCGAGTGCAATAGCGCGACGCCGCGCTGCATTCTCCATGGCCCGAGCGGTCGGTCTTCCAGGTGCTCCCAGACGTAGCGCAGGGCGGCCGGCAGCTCCCCTTCCCGGTAGTCCGGCAGGGGGCCTATGCCGGCTGCATCCCAGCGCTGCTTGTGTCTGCGCCGGTCGAAGAGAAGGACCTGCTGAATGTCCTCGGGCAGTTCAAGGCTTCCTTCATCCAGCTCGAGCGGCTCGGGGTACCTGCCCTCCAGGGCACGGATAACGGCCCCGAAAGCGTAGTCCTGGTTGGCTTTCCGCTTGGCCTCCTCGGCCTTTACCTCTTCGAGCTTCCTGCCCATCTCCGCGCCGCTAAGCCCGCGGAACGGTTCCATGGGGTCCGGTTCGGGATGCTCGCTCTCCATGAACTCGCACCATCTGTCGATTGCCCGCAGGATGGGCCAGTTGACCACGCTGTCCAGCAGGTCCTGGAAGGTGTTGATTCCTTCGAGACCGGTGATTTCGTCCAAGTCGCCGGCGACTTCGTGATCGATAATGTGGACCGGCGCCCCCAGCCCCTCCGAGCGTGACGGAGTGATGAGCCAGTAGGCGTGCGCGGCCCAGGAACCCAGAGAGAAATAGCCTCCTTGGGTCAGCTCGACCTGATCGTCCTTCTTCCAGCCGTCGTCAGGGCCGTCCAGGCGAAGCACACCGACTTGCGCCCACGGCTCGTCCTCGAGTTCCTTCTCATGGACGTACATGTCGGCCTCGAAGATCGCGGCGCTGGTCCACAGCTTGGCATACCAGGACGGTATGATGTCACCGTAGGCCTGGACGCATCGCGAGACCTCTTCGGCGGTGTATTTAGTCCCGCGCCCCTCCAGCGTCGATTGAATCTCTTCGATGGTCATCGTGGCCTCCTGTCAACAGGTGCGCACGTGGATAAGTGGCATCCACACGTAGCGGTCATTTGTGATGGGCAGATCATACCCTGCTGGAGGGCCTACTGCCCAGAGTTAATGTTGTAAGCCTCAGGGCCGCGACCATCGACCACTGCATCCTTTGCATCTCCCGCTGCAACTTACCTGCGGGTGACATGTAGAATCACGTAGATTCCTAACCGGTGACCGGGCAGGACCGGCGCATGAAATCCACATCGCTCATCCTGGCGTCTTTCCTCGTCCTCCAGGGAGGCCGACCCGGTGGACTACCGCAGGCCGAGCTTCCTGCGCTGGCACTTGATCATCTCGGCACGATCAAGCTGGATGTCGACGCGCCGCCGCGGCCCAACCGCCACGTTTCCGGCTTCGACAGTGATGGCCGAGGCCGGATCGGTTTCTACCGCTGGGAAGATGCTTGGGATACGATGCTGGTCCTGGTTGCCCCGTCCGGCGACGTTTGCCCGAGGATTCTGCTCCAACTGAGCTCCAGCAAGCCGACGTTGGCAAGTGTTCGCTGACTCGGGGGAGACAGGTGCGGACAGTCGTAGCAGCCTCAGTCGCAGGCTGGATCGCTGGCGGGATGACTTCAGTCGTCCCTACACGTGGTGTCAATCGCTCCAACTTAGTAAACTAGAGACGTTCTGAGTAAGAGAAGAGGAAGGACGCCCCGTGGCCGTTCAGGATGACCCGATGCAAGAGGTACCCGGCGACGGCGCCGATGTCCACGTCGTACGGCTGCTGGACGAGTTTCTCAAGCGCCAGGAGGCGGGCAGCGCCCCCGGCGAGGAGGATCTGCTGGCAGCTCACCCCGAATGTGCTGCTGAGTTACGTGAACACCTGGCACTGGTGCGGCACCTGACGCCGAGGCACCATCGGATCGCAGAGTTACTTTCGCGAGGAATCCTCCAGTCGAGCCCGAGTGGGCAATGCGCTGCCCTTCTAGACGACTATCAAGTCCACCGCGTGTTGGGCGAGGGGGGCATGGGTATCGTCCTGGATGGTTACGATCCCAGGCTCCAACGGCGTATCGCGCTGAAGGTGCTGCGGCCGGAACTGGCTGGCGACGCGGTTGCGCTGGAGCGGCTCGAGCGCGAAGCCAAGGCCGCCGGAGCACTTCAACACCCCAATGTAGTGACCATCTACAGTCTCGGGATGGCGTGCAGTGCCCCATACATCGTGATGGAACGCGTGGGTGGGCCGAGCCTCGCGGCGGTGGTTCACATGCGCGGTCCGCTGCCAGCCCCTACGGTGCGAGAGATCTTCTGCCATATCCTTGACGCACTGGCCGCTGCCCACCAAGCCGGGCTCATTCACCGGGACATCAAGTCTTCGAACATCCTGGTGGTCGGACTTGACCCTGTAGACGCTGCTCCGGATACAGGCGAGGGCGCGCGTGACATGCAATCGCCAACTCTGTCGGCGTCGGTTGGGCCATCAGGAGGCGGTGCAGGTGATGGCGCCCGGATCGCGGTGAAGATCGCTGACTTCGGGTTGGCGAGACTACGCTCGTCGCGAGCTACGCTTACGGAGCACGGTTCCGTCCTTGGCACGCCAGACTACATGAGTCCCGAACAGGCCCGCGGCGATACCGAGATTGATCACCGCACCGACCTGTATTCGGCCGGTGTCGTTCTGTATGAGATGTTGACCGGACGCACACCGTTCCATGCCGACACGCCGACGGCCACGATCCGCCGGATTCTCGACGAAGTGCCGCAGGACCCACGACAGATGAACGACGGCGCTGATCCGTAT
>JANQGB010000238.1 GCA_028277545.1 Phycisphaerae bacterium
CCGGGTCAGCTCCCCGAGGTTGGAGCTGGCGTACTTACCGTTGACCAGATTGGTCTGGTAGTCCGCTTCCTGACAGACGGAGTAGAAGCAGTAGCCGTCCTGGTTAATCAGGAACAGGTCGTAGTAGCCGTACAGGTTGTTGTATTTGGTGAAGAAGTCCTCCTTCTCACCTTCGACGCGCAGGGCGATGGCCTCCTCGAAGTCGATCTTTGAGATGCATGCCCAGTGGAGACCTTCGACCTTCAGGCGGTCGGCCGCGACCAGAACCGGGTTACCCTTGCTGTCGACGTAGGTCTGCTTGAATTCCTCGCCTTTGTCGATGACCCGGTCAATGTAGGGCGTGTGTATTTCGTAGCCGATAACGTACTTCCCGTCGCCCATGGTAAGCATGTCGCTACGGAAACAGGTGCGCCCGTCTGCTTTACCTACGAGGTAAGTTTCGCCCGTGCTGCCCAGGCCGTCCCGTTTCTGCACGATGGCGTTAATCGGGTCGGTGGGAATCTGCAGGGCGACCACACCGAGCAGATCGCCAGACTCACGGTAGAGCGGAGCGCCGACGAACGCCGCCTGTTGCCCGTTGCTGGGCGAGTACGGTGCAAAGTCAGCATAGGCTACGTCCTTGGTCTCGCACACCTTTCGCCACAGGTGGGCAAGACCCTCGTCTTTCAGTTCACCATGCGCCAGGTTCTGGCCGATGTCGCTCTCCTTGGCCGCGGTGTACATCACGTGCCCGTGGGTAGCGCCGATCAGAAACGCGTCGTAGTAGCCGTACGTTTCCACGTACTGCCCAAGAAAGCGATGGTGTTCTTGCCAGACTTCGCGGTACTTCTCCGTGGAGACATCATAGGGATCGGTTGCCCGTGTCTCCATCTCATCGTAATACGCGTTAAGGTCTTCGAATGCCTGTCGTACATCCTGGCTGTCTGCCAGAGTCACTACGTCCTTGCAGACCTTGGCAAAGAACTCCTCGACCTGTGCGCGCTTTAGTTGCTGGACTGCCTCCAGCTTGGCAAACGCTTCCTGGCGCAGCGCGGCGACATTCGCCGTAAGAACGCCCATGTCACCCTGGCGTTCAGCGAAGTAGTTCTCAATCTGCCGCTTCTTCACGTCGCGCAGGGCGATAAGCTGGTTGGCGGCTTTGTGTTCAAGGTCCGTGCTGCTCTGCTGTTCGATGGCGTCCATGCCCTGGTCTGCGGTTTTGTAGCTGAGCACTGCCAGCACACCCAGCGGGATCAGCCCGCACGCCAGGAATGAGCCTACCAACTTGGTACGCAGAGCCGTTCTCGACCCGATTGCCATGCCTGTTCTCCGTCTCTTATGCCAGAAGCCAGTGTCGTTATTCTTACGCGCGACAGCCGCAGCCATGGTCCGGCGACCACCGCCCGTCCACCCATACGAGCGCAGGTTCGTGACAGCGCCGGTCGGCTACTCAGTCGAGGCACCGCACGCGCCACCGGGGCGCGCACCTCTCCCTACACCGGGCCTGCCGGTCTTGATCGGCCACCCAGCCAGGGCGAGCCGCGTAACTTGCGGGGCAGAACTGTGTACTGGCAACGTCAGCATCCCCGGCCCCCGGGCTCGGGAGTTCGCTGGCGGCCAGAGCCACCCCGTGGAGAGTTACGATCATCTGGCGCAGTTACCCCGTGGACTACGCCTGATGTAACCGTTCGTGGTTATTCAGCGATGAATCGGCTGGTACGCAGAGCCACTCCATGGTACATGCGTACCAATTGCAGATGCAGCCGTTACTTAGCGTCTGATTTTGCCTGGTGAGCGATTTGCGCCTCCGCGTATGCTGTTTTACGGACCAGTCGGGCAATAATGCGTGGTTCGGCGCGAGGTGCGAGCTTCGAACGGTCGCAAGGGAGCGCCGCCGAGGGCCGGTAGCGGCATAGTTTTCACTGCAGTTGAGAAGAGGGCAGAACCGCGCAGGCAGGTATCAAGCCTCGACCAGACCTTCGCGAATGGCGAACCGTGACAGGCCGACCCGATCGTGAATGTCAAGCTTCTTCATCACGCTCGCGCAGTGGTTTCTAACCGTCGCTCGGCTAAGATGCAGGGTGCTGGCGATCTCGGCTTGCGACTTGCCACAGGCTACCTGGCACAGGACTACGAGTTCCCGTGGGGTGAGAGTCGCGACCCGGGAGCGCTGCTGGCGGGCCGTGCGCTTACCAGCCTCGTCAACCACGATCCGGTCCTGCACCTCGGCCGAGAAATACGCGCCGCCGTTCACTGCCGAACGGACAGCGCTTACGATTGACTCCGCTGGCTCGTTCTTGGTGAGGTATCCCGCCGCCTCGACCGCCAAGGCCTGGTCGATGTAGACATCGTTCACGAACGCCCCCAGGAAGACTACGCGGATGTCGGCACACACCGTTCGGAGAGTCCGAGCAGCCTCGAAGCTGATCATGCCCGGCATGTCGACGTCCATCAGCATGACGTCAGGCTTCAACTCGACCGCCTGGTTCACCGCCTCGTCTGCGTTGGAAGCGGTACCAACGACAACCAGGTCGGGCTCCCGATCGAGCCGCTCGCTCAGAGTCTGTCTTACCAGTGCGTGAGCGTCGATTACGAGTAGCGAAATGGTCCGGTTCACCCCTGCCCCCCCATGGCGGCTTCACCGATCAGACGACCAGCCAGCGCGCCGAGCTCGCTCAGTTGAAAGGGCTTGCTGAGCAGCATTGCTCGGCCATCGAGCCGGTCCTCGATATCCTTGTCCACCCGGGCAGTAATCACGATAGCCGGCACGAGTATGCCGGCCCCCCGGATGTCGTTCAGGCAGTCCAGGCCGTTACGCTTGGGCAGATCGACGTCCACAACTAGCAGCCCCGCTCGCTCACCGTGTTGCCCGACCAGGTCCATCAGTGAAGCGCCGTCCTCCACCGCCAGGACGTCATAGTTGAGCGACTTCAACGACGTGCTGATCAGTCCCCGAACGTGGTGGTTATCCTCCGCCAGCAGTACCAATTCGCCATGGCCGGCCGCCGGCCCGGCAACCGCAGCATCCTCTGCCTCGGGCGAAGTGTCAGCGGCGGCCGCCGGGAACGAGATGGTGAAGGCCGTACCCACGTCAACCTGGGATCTAACCTCGATCCGGCCGTCGTGATCTTTCACTATGCCGTGCACGATCGCCAGACCAAGCCCCGTTCCCTGCCCTCGTGCCTTGGTAGTAAAGAACGGTTCAAACACGCGATCAAGAAACTCCGGCGGAATTCCCGTGCCGGTGTCGGAGACCTCCAAACGTATCCCGGGGAGCTCCGGCTCCGCCACGCCCACCGAGTTACCATCCGATTCCCCCGCAGCCTCGGACAGCGATATCTGCAGCCTGCCGCCACCGGGCATCGCGTCCCGGGCGTTAACCGCCAGGTTGATGAGCACCTGCTGAAGCTGCGTGCTGTCGGCATGGACCAACAGCGGGCTATCGCACTCACCCGGGGCGAGAATCTCTATGTTGGACGGCAGCAAGTGGCTGAGCAGCTCCCTTGCGTCGCTGACCACGTTGTGCAGGTTGACGTTCCTCTTTACGACCGGAAGATTGTGGCTGAACGTGAGCAGCGAACGCGTCAGACCCACGGCCTGATCCGACGCCTGGTCGATCGCCCCGAGCATCTGCTGTATGTCTTCGTCGTCGGGGAGCAGCCGCCGCAGAAGCTCGACGTTACCCACGATCACCGTCAGTAGGTTATTGAAGTCATGGGCCACGCCACCGGCAAGCTGGCCGATCGCCTCCATCTTCTGGGACTGGTGGAGCTGCTCCTCGAGATGCTTCCGCTCCTGCTCCGCCTGCTTGCGCTCGGTGATATCGATGCCCACGCCGAAGAAGAAGTCCAGGCCACCCTCCGGTCCCAGGACCTGCCTGCCGTGCCACTCGACCAGTCGCTCTGCGCCATCGCTTGTCAACACGCGATTCAAACCGACAGTCGGCTCAGCCGTGTGAGTGAGCTTATGGAAGACCTCGGTGACCTCTGCCCGATCAGCTTCCGGCACGAACATCGAGACGTAGTCCCGACCTACAACCTCGTCGCGGCGGTACCCTACGGCGCTCAGCATCGCGTCGTTCATCATCATCGTCTTGCCGCCTGCGGACACGGCTACGAAGAAGGCCGGCGAGGTCTGGACCAGCGTCGTGCTGAAGTCCTTCTCCTTGTGGAGTTCAGCCTGGCTCCGCCTCAACTCGGTTATGTCCTGGGCGACGCCGGCCACCCGGTAGACCTCATCGTTTGAATCACGAATCGGATACCCGCGATCGCGCACCCAGCGCACCGATCCGTCCGGCCTGATAATCCGGTAGTCTTCGTCGTAGTTGGCGCCCTCGCCAAGGCGCACAAAGTGGTCCCAGGCTCGCTGCCTGTCATCCGGGTGAATCGCCTCTGCCCATGCCTTGGGGTCTTCGTAGAGGCTCTGGCGAGACCGGCCCCACACCGATTCGTAGGCTCTGCTGGCAAACAACACCGAGTGGCTCGCCCAGTCGGTGATCCAAAACACATCCTCGATAGTGTCAGCCATCTGTTGCAGGCGGGCCTCGCTCTCCCGGAGCGACTCCTCCGCCAGTCGTCGATCCACGCCCAGGGCGATCTGGCTGGCCAGTGAGGCCAGCGAGTCGAGCGCCGTCTCGGACAAAGGACGCCCCGCGAAGAGCCCCACGACGCCCACCAGCTTGTCGCCGACAGTCAGCGGATAGCCCGCGAAAGCTACGACGTTTTCCCGCCGAATCCATGCCTCAGTCTCGGACCCCCGGTCTCCAGTGATAGCGTTGATCACGACGGGCTCGCGTCTGGCGGCCACCATGCCGACGTGTCCCCGGCCAACCGGCACGCGCCCCTGCGGACCGTCCCATGGCGGGCGCGTTCCAGCACTGGCCTGCAGGTCCAGAACGTTCGCCGCCTCGTTAAGGATCCAGATCTGGGCCGCGCACGCGTCGAGATACTCCACCAGCACCTGGGTACAGGGCGGCAGCATGGTGGCCAGGCTGTCACCCGTCGCCAGGGCAGCACACATCGAGGACGTCACTTCGGCGTAACGGATGCGTTCATCGAGTGCGTCCCGCTTCTCAGGCCGCCTGGAGACGCGCCGGAGCTTCTTCTCCGCCTCAACTCGCCTAGTGATCTCCCGCTGCAGCCTCTCCTTCGCGTCAGCAAGTTCCGCGGCGCGCCGCGCCAGGCGCCGCTCCAGCTCTCGCCGCTGGTACTCTTCGGTGGTCGACGGGCTGCCCATTCGACACCTCCACATGGCCAAAGTACAGACCGCGCCCGGTTGTCATCCTGGCTGGCCTCTTGAACCTGCGGTATCTCCTCGAGCCTGACGTCACGTGGTTGAGCAAGACAGTGAACGGAGCGCCGCAAACATGCCCGCCTCGCAGCACACGCCGCACCGCCGGCTCACGGGGCAGGCACAACGGGTTGCGACACTGGACAACACCGAGACTGATCTGTCTGCAAGCGCTTTAGCTACAGTAATCGGCCGTTTTAACACCAAAGCTTCGATGAGTTTACGTGCTCTACTGCCATACGTTAACAGGAATCACATAATCAAATCACCACGTTTTCGTACACCACGAGCGTTCCCGGTACGCCTCGGTGATGTTCCTGCCCGCCCAGCGCACGGCTATGGGAATCACGCGGGCGGTCTGCATCCGTTACACCGTAAAACTTGTGTCTGCCGGAGCAGCGTAGCGTGTGTCGCTTGAAGAAATTGTCGGCCTGCGGGCATCGCTGGCTACCGCCAATGCTCGTGGCGAGTTGGGAGCTAAACAGGTGCCCTTGCCGGGTGTTCCGTGGACGCCAGGTACGCCGGCTGCGCCCGGCAGCTTGGCGGACATCGCGACAAATGCCAGCCGCAACATTGAGGAGGGCGGCCGCCGGTGGACGCGAGGCCACACCGTCCAGCGGGCTCTATTGGACGGCGCCCGTGGAACTGCTACCATTCCTCATCGGCCGGAGCGCGAAGTGGGACGGGATTCGGGACGCAAAACCATGAACCTGCGCCAAAGAGTCAGCAAAGACCTGTTGCCCTACGTACAGAAGCCGGGGCAGTACATCGGTGGCGAGATCAACCAACTCGTCGAGCAGGGCGACTGGCAGCGTGCTGATGTGCGGGTGGCCATCGCTTTCCCGGACACCTACACGATCGGCATGTCCCACCTGGGCTGCCAGATCATCTACTGGCTGTGCAATCACACGCCGGGAGTGTGCGCCGAACGGGTCTACGTTCCCTGGCTCGACGCGGAGCAGCAAATGCGGCGTAGGAACATCCCGCTGTTCACCTGGGATACGCGGCAGCCGGTGGCGTCAGCCGATATCCTCGCGATCTCCCTGCAGTATGAGATGACGTTCACCAACATCCTGACACTGCTGGACCTAGCCTCCATACCGTTGCGCAGCGCGGACCGCGACGATTCCCACCCCCTGGTCATTGCTGGCGGCCCGCAGGCTGACAATCCCGAGCCGATGGCCGACTTTCTGGACCTGGTGGTGCTCGGAGACGGCGAACATTCCATGGCCGCGCTGACCGAAACCTACCAGGAGATTAAGAACGGCGGCGTGCCGCGCCGCGAGATGATACCCGAGTTGGCCCGCCGGTTTGAATGGGCCTACGCGCCCGCTTATTACGACCTGGCCTATAACGAGGACGGCACGGTCCGCTCTATCAGTGCGAAGGGTGACCACATACCGGATCAGATCGAGCGCTGCCGCACGCCGGATTTCGAGACCGCCCCCTTCCCTACCCGGCCTCTGGTGCCGCACGTGGAGGCGGTGCACGACCGCATCTCGATCGAAATCATGCGGGGCTGCCCCCAGCGCTGCCGTTTCTGCCACGCCGGCTACACCAAGCGCCCCCTGGGTCTGCGCAGCGTGGACAGAATCCTCGATCTTGCTGAAGAGTCTTATCTGGCTACCGGCTACGATGAGCTCGGCCTGCTCTCGCTGTCCACCGCGGATTATCCTCACTTGCGGGAGTTATCCGATCGACTCAATCAGCGGTTCGCCGATCGACGGGTGAGCATCTCCATACCCTCGCTGCGCGTGGACAGGATGCTGCAGGAGATTCCCTTCATGGTGAGTTCGGTGCGCAAGAGCGGCCTGACCATCGCCGTGGAGGCCGCCCGCGACGACATGCGGGCCGCGATTCGCAAGAAAGTCACCGACGGCAACCTGCTGGACGGCGTCAGGGCGGCCTACCGGGCAGGCTGGCGGTCGGTGAAGCTCTATTTCCTGACCGGTTTTCCCGGTGAGACCACGGACGACATCGACGGAATCTGGGATCTGGCCAACCAGGTCAGCCGGGCTCGGGGCGAAATCAGCGGTCAGGCGGCCCGCGTGACCGCCGCCGTGGGCTGGCTGGTTCCCAAACCGCACACACCGCTCCAATGGGCTCCCCAACCGCGGGCAGAGTACTTCAGGGACGTCGAGGACCGGCTTCGCGGCAGGGCCCGCCAGAACCGGTCTGCGGTGAGAATCACCACGCACAACGTCGACCGCTCTATTCTCGAGGCGGTCTTCGCCAGGGGTGACCGACGCCTGGGCCCGGCGATCGAGGCCGCCTGGAGGGCGGGCTCTCGATTCGAGGGCTGGGAAGAGAGCTTTGACCCGCAGCTCTGGTGGCGAGCGTTCGAGCAAACCGCGACAGACCCGGCGTTCTACGCCCACCGGCAGCGCTCCCAGTCTGAACTGCTGCCCTGGGCCCACCTGGTGTCCAGACGCCGCAACGAGCGCCTGGCCTACGAGTACGACGACCTGTTTGTTAGCCTGAACCGGCCCGAGTCGGCCGCTGCCCCGGCTTGAACCTCGCCCGCCGGCCGTCCGGCGAAACAACGGCCGTCAACAAATCACAAGTTATACACAATGAACACTCCACCCTAAACAGTACTTGGCATGCCCTATTTGCGTACCCCGCGCAGCCACTCTTGGCGCACGGTGCCGCGTCGTGAAAGCGTTCCCATAATAATGCGTAATATCATGTTATCGCTGTTATTACGTCCGATATACTCTCCCGGCGCTCTAAAACGCTGCGCATCTTGCCGTGCCGGCAAACCGGTAATAACGCCCGGTCACCCAGTTTCCGCCTGCATAATCTCTCCCCATTGAACCCACATTCGATTCCGCCAAGACCGGCCTTGCCGATCCGGCAAACCTCAGGCATACTAGCGGTAGGCGGGCGAAAAGGATTTCACAGAAGCTAACTCGAAGAAACCGACGCGGGGACTCGTGCGCGGCTTCGCCTTTACCGGAGGATCGAGACAGTGCAAGGTCGGGTGCAGTGGTACGATCCGGGTAGCCGCCGCGGACGCTTGATCGATCAAGATGGTCAGGCACTTCAATTTGAGATGGCCAGCACCAAGGCCGACATCCACGGCGGCGACGTGGTGTGCTTCAGGGCCGGGGACGACAACGCCTCTCGCGCGGTTGAGGTCAGAGTCGTTCAGCGCTGTGTGGACTATCTCAACAACTCTGAGCGGGCTCTGGTCAACCAGTTCCATTCCACGGTCGCCATCAAAGCTTAGCGCCGGCTAAAACGCCGAACACCTGGGCGCCACCGGGCCGATAGTGTTGTATAGCTATGGGCTTGGGATAGGGTATACTCGTCGGCTGGGCGTCTATACCCGGCGTGAGGTCGGTGACAGTTACTGGCCGACACACCTCCCGCCCCAATCGTGGAGGCCAGATATGCCCAGATGTCTAGTTCTGCTTGGCGTTCTCGCCATGACCTGGTCGGTCGCCGGATGCGCGGAGGATTCGGGCTTCTCCTCGTCCCTCTGGGACCCATTCGGGCTGGCCCGGGTCTTCGGCCCCCAGCAGGAACCTGTTCGAATTGGCCTGACGCACGAAGAGCGGGGTGTTTTCGACGTACGCCAGTGGGGAAGAACGGCGCCCTGGCACGAGTTTGCCCAGCAGCTCTCCAAGGAACTGGGCCGCCCGGTTGTAATCGAGAACCTCAAGCCGTTTCAGATCGAGTTCCACCTGAATGAGACCAAGCGGCTGGACTTCGCACTGATAACCGCCAGCGACTACGTGGGCATACGCGAAGAGGGGCAGGCGGGACAGGTGCTGGCTATCTCCGCCCCGCGGACCCGGCAGGGTGTGATCGTCGCCAAAGCGGACTCGGGCATCCAGACCCTCGAGGATCTCAAGGGGCAGAGGTTCGCTTTCGGTCCCAACGGCGACGAGGTGCTGCACAAGGCCACTGTGGCGCTGCTTGAAGAATCGGGCGTCCCTCCCAAGGAGTTAATGACACTCATCCCCGGTATACCGCAGTGTCACATCAGTTCGAAGGAAGCGGCCAAGGAGATTGCCTACGGAATCGGAACCAGCGCCGGCGTGATAGAGGCTGAGGAGTTTGACGCCTACCCCGAGACGGGTGGCAAGTGGTCCCTGTTCGACTGGTACAACTACAGCAAGGATCAGTTCCGCGAACTGGGTCGCACGCCGGAGGTCCGCATCGAGACCATGGGTGCCGGACCATTCGTGGCCGGCGATCATACGGACCAGGAACTCGTCGCCGCAGTCCGGGGATTCCTGCTGGGGGCCCGTGAAGAACATCCCGAGGCGCTCCACGACCTGGGCTTCTCCAGGTTTCGCGCCCCGCCCGCCGACCCCGATGACGAGATCAAACGTCTGGCCGCTGCCGCCGGCGCCGTGCCCTAGCCACCGCGGGCGCCTGATATTGCTGAACCGGTGAAGGCTAAGCCGATGGCCATGCCCACCCCTATCGCCCTTGGTTCGGTCATACCGGCGCTCCTGTTCCTGGCTGGATCAACCGGGGCCCAACCCGTACCGTCGAATCCGCCCATCCCGACTGGCGCGCCGATCGAGCAGGCGGGCCTTGAGTCGCTGATTCGCGAGTTGGGTTCGCCCCGCTACGAAACCCGCAAACAGGCCACGCGGCGTTTGTGCATGGCCGGACACCGGGCAGCACCGGCCCTGCTGCGGGCGGCTGAAGGTGACGAGTACGAAGCCGCTCTGCGAGCTCGCAGCGTGCTCGACCTGCTCGACAGCCTCTACTTCGGCGGCTGCACGATTCGTCTCGCGGCTGATAAGAGCCACCTGGCCTGGAATGAACCGTTCGCCCTGACCGTCGTCATCAGCAATGAGAGCCGATACCGGGCCTTCATACCCCTCGAACCGGCCTCCAGCGAGGTCGGCGGAGATGCCCGCCAGGTCGGTGACTTGCTGGATCTGGCGGATCACCTGTGGGTCGTCGCGCCCGATGGCCGCCCCGTCCGACTGCGCGTGGACGACCTCCGTGACGACGCCCGCGTGACCGAGGCCGTGGATTGGAGGGCGGAAGGCGGCCCGGTGGTCGAGCTGCCACCAGGCAAGGAGCGGGTCGTGCGGATTCCCAACTTCAATCGGGGCTGGGCACGTTATCCCCTGTTGACGGCCGGCACACACACGATCCAGTTCGACTACGTGCCTCAGTGGGATGACGAGGAGTTCAGTCAGGCAGGTGTCGGGCGGGTAGCCAGCAACGTGCTGACTGTGGAGGTTACCCGGGGTTGCCCGCCGGTGGTGGCCCGGTCTCGTCTCTCCGGCATCGTCACCGTCGAACGCCAGGCGGCATACCTGGTTGCCCGATTGACCAACGGCGACGACCTGCCCATCACGGTGAACACCAACTGGGGCGGCCCCCAGGCGCCGTTCGCGCAGCTTCTCTGGACGGTGACTTCCGCAACGGGGCAGCGGAGCATCAATCGCGCGGGACAGGCTCCGGAGCGGCCCCCACAGCGGGCCTTGAGTGACTTCGCTCGTGACCGGATTGTCGAACTGGCGCCGGGCGACTCCCTGGACCTGGATCGGATCCCTCTGTCCCTGGTACTGGAATCGCAGTCACCTGGATCGGGCATCAGCGCCGGAGGCGCTGAGGTTGAGGTTCACGTCACCTTGGTCAATCAGTGTGACCTTGCCTGGCAGCAGCAGCACGATCCACCGCTGGTGAACAACCGCCGCGTCCCGCAGTCCCTGCGGGAACCGCTGCCGCGCCGAATGCTGACCGGCCGAATAGTCGGGCAGCCGCTCAGGCTGGCCGACGAGCGCGACGCGCCGTAGAACCTGCCCAGGCGCAGACGCTGGGGCGGAGGTCCTCCACGGGCAGGACCCCCGCCCCGGTGGACACCTGGTCGGGCCGGTATCACGCGCGACCGGGTCAGTCCAGGCGGTCCACCACGATGAATCCGAGCACCCACTCGTCCTCGGCCGAGCAGCCATCACCGCTATCGACCTGCCTCAGGGCCCGGAACGACACCGTATTGTCAGAGCAGGACACGTCGGTTGCCATTACACTGCCGGTAAAGGTGCTATCCTCGGGATCGTCGAAATCCTGAAAGGCCCCGCCGGTGCTCATCTGCAGGTAGTCAACCTTGTTATCGATTGCCCACCGCCCGGACAGGAACCAGCGATCGCCGTCCGGCGTGATGGCAAACAGCGCTCCGTAGCCGGGATGCATCATGTCGTCCTCGTCCTGGGCGCAGACGGCACGTTCGACGATGCCATCGGTATCCAGTATGGTGGGACGCAGCTCAAACGTCTCAGACGAGCTGGCCAACGTGGCAGCTGGAGCGTCTTCCACCCGACCAATAGCGCTGCGCAGGGTGTTAGTCGCGTTGCCGCCCGACACGGCATCGGTGTTGTCATCGCGCCATTGGAAGTAGCCGAAGCTGCCGCCGGCCAGGGCAACGGTGGCGGTGAGCTGGCTGGGGTTGTCACCGAATTCGGTCAGGCTGCCGTCAGCAACGTTCAGCAAGACCGCCACGGTGTCACCGATACCGATCGGCTCTTCATCGGGCCAGCGCTGGAAGAGAATATAGTCCCCCTGGAAGCGCATCTGGACCGACTCGTTGATACAGCACATGTCACTGGCCAGGCTCATGTCGAAGAACAGCGGGGCGGCCGCCGTGTCGTCGAGGCTCCACACGTAAATGCCGTTGTTCCCGTATGCTGCTGCCCGACGCATGCCGGCATCCACCGCCACCTGGCTGAAGTCGTCCATGTTAGGGTCGAGGTCCTCGAACGGCGTGGGCAGGCTGATTACCTCCGGCGTGTCCCCACCCAGGTCGATGACCTTGACCTCGTTGCCGTCCGCAACCTGCCAGGCGTGGCTCAGGGTGCCAACCAGGTCGCCGTCGGAGGTCATGTGCCCCGGTGAGATATCTGAGGTCGTCAAGAGCGTGTTCTGCAGCAGGATGCCGTCCAGGGCGTCGGAGAGGTCGCCGGTCATGGTGTCAAAGATAAACACCTCGCCCAAGCTGCTGACCAGCACGATCTTCTTGCCGACTACCAGGAAGTGCGCGCCGACGAAACGCTCGCCCTCCGGTATCGCGGTGCCCACGGTGGCGGTGGCGTCCGTCTCGGTGGGGACAATGTAATAGATGCCGTTGAGATCTTCCCAGACGATCAGGTCATCGCCGGCCTGCACGCCACGGACGCCTGGAACATCCGTGCCCAAGGGAATGTGAGTCTTGATCAGGGCGTCCAACTCCGGCTCACCTTCACCTTCTCCCTCGCCTTCGCCCTCGCCTTCACCTTCTCCCTCGCCTTCACCTTCACCCTCGCCACCGCCGGCGTCCTGACCGACAAAGGCAGCTATGTCGGCAAAGTCGTCTTCGGTCAGTTCCGGCAAGCCGGCATGCACGTCGCCGGTCGCTCCGGCTGCCAACCGGGCGCCGGTGAAGTCGTTTAGGTCCGGAGCTGCCCCGTCCGCAGCGCCCGGCGTACCGTGGCAGCCGGTGCAGTTCTGGTCGAAGGTAGCCTGGCCGGCCACAACATTGCCTCCTCCGCCACCGCCACCTCCACCACCGCCACCCCCCGTGGCGCAACCGGCCAGCGTGGTCACGAGTATGCCCAGAGCCAGCAGGGTGAACGTTGTCGCAGTCAGTCTCATCGGTCGATTCTCCTAATAGTTCCGCCACGTCTGTTAACGAGTACTGGTTCTCGGTGGCGCCGAGCCCCCGGCGGGCTCAGAGCCCGGACCGACGGTCGGCGTTCTCTTGGCGATTGCGGTAAGCACCCGCCCGGCGACGCAGCCCGGCGGGTAGCTCGCGCCGCGTACGCCAGCGCCGGTCACTATCGTCCGCCTAGTTCACGTTATTAGGCTTATGGCGTCCGCAGGACTGGGGATCGGTTCTACCAGCCGGTGAACGCCTCGGAGAAGTCGCTGAAGTCGTCCAGATCCACGTCGCTGTCGGCGTCGAAATCGAAGACTTCGAGGCAGATTGCTGCCGTGGTAATGACGGGATCAGGCGCCACCTCCGGGCCGGCCATGCAGTCCTGGAACACTCGGTGGTCGGACAGGTCGATGTCACCGTCGCCGTTGTAGTCGCCCGGCACGCCGATACCGAGCGTCAGGCCGGTTTGCGTGTAAATCAGCCGCCAGCCCCAGTCGTCGTCCGGCAGGTCTGGCAGGTAGACGGGGCTGAACGTCCCACTGCGCCCGTTACAGGTCACAACCTGGAACGTGTCGCCGGGGCTGGGTACGAACCCACCAACCAACCGGACATCCAGCTCTCCACCCAGGCTCATACTGCCACCGGCCGACACTCGGTCATAGTCGTTGGCCGGAATCAGGCCTCCGATTCGAATGCGCATTTCGGCGCCGGGGTACTGGGCGTAGTCACCTGAGATATACAGCCAGCCGGTGCCGCTGCTGATGGCCGGCAGCAGGTAGCCGTAGTTCTCAACATCGCCGTAGATGGGGCCGTCCGCGTACATGGCGCCGTCGCTCCACAGCGGCTTGTCGCCGGTCAGGTGTACTTCGGCCCCGGCGTGTACCGTGAAGTTACCGTAGTTCTCGATGGCATACTCATACCCACCGCCGTCGGCATAGACGGGATGGCCCGCCGTTACCGCAATATTGGCGTGGTTCACTATTTGCAGGCACTCGAAATCGCCGTAATTGTAGAACAAGCCGTGGTTGATCAGCCGGCTGCCGCCAAAGTCACCCTGGTAGTAGTTGAAGGTGCCATTGTTAGTCAGGTGGCCCGAGAACGTCCCGCCGTTAAACGACGCATTGCCCATTTGAAACGTGCCATCGTTGGTAAAGTCGCACACAAAGAAGATGCTCGGCGGAATAGCCAGCGGGCCGCGGAGCCGCGCGTTTCGCCACATCTGAACCGTCCCCTGGCTGTTGTTCAGCGTCATGGCCCGGAAATCGGCGTTGTTGTCCAGGTTGATTCCCTGGGCCGAATCGTTGGTGAAGGTGCCGGTGGTCATGATGCCACCGTCCTGGTCGTAATACCCGGTGTGGTTGGTCACGCTGCCCGCGGCGAGCATGCCGGCGCTGGTACCCAGGTAGACGTAGCTGCTGGCGTAGGGGTCGGTGGTTCCCTTCCAGATGCCCAGTTCACCGTCGACAGTCACCGTGCCGCCGTACTGTTCGTACTTGGCTAAGGAGTGCTCGCCGACCTTGAGGTCATCGCCCACGTCCAGCACAGCGGGGCCGTCGTCCTCGTTGATCTTGTACCAGGCCCGCATGGGGTGGGCGCCGTCCCGGCCGATCCGAAGGTCGCTGGTAATATTGACCGTGCCCCCACTCTGAGTGAAATAGCCGTCACCTTCCAACGCAACGGAGATTCGGTGAGCGTTGAGCAAGCCGCCTCTCATGAGGTAGGTGCCCTCTCCATCTGGATTGAGACCCAGGATGACGCTGGTTCCAGCCGTGCCCAGTTGATTCTCAAT
>JANQGB010000256.1 GCA_028277545.1 Phycisphaerae bacterium
GCCATCTGGTCGAGTCCGCGCACCATGCCCTTGGCGAAGGTTTCGCCCACCGGTGGGATGTAGTGCGTGGTCCAACTGAAGCGCTCCCGTTCTACCAGGATTCTGCCACTTCGCAGGTCTTTCCATCGGTAGGCCACGGTAACCGTGGAGGCGATCTCTCGTGGAAGCTGAGTCTCAAAGTCGTCGCCGATGGTCCGATTCCGCACCTCCAGGATCTCACCGGAGAACACCGAGTCCGCCTGCTTCAGCGGAGCGATTCGATACGGCGTATCCATCTCGATACGCTTAACTAACGCTTCGGACAGGCCGAATTCCAAGTCGCGTCGAAACTCCCGCGAATGCAGCATTTTGACGTGGACAGTCTGAATATCGGCCGGAAAAGGCCGCTCGGTCGTGTATCCACAGCCCGAGGCACAGGCCAGCGCGCCCGCAGCGAGTGATAATACAGCCGAAGTTCTGGATATGGTCATGACGCGGACTCCGTTTCCTCCGGCATTGTCTCGTTGACGGGCAGCGGCTGAAGGGGTTGCCCCAGGCGTTCGAGGCGCTGGCGTGCCTGTGAGGCCGCAATGGTGTCGGGCCAGTTCTCGCAAGTCGAGCGATAGTAGAAGACTGCGGCCCCAGGATGCCGGGTCTTCTCGTAGTAGCGCCCGATGGAGTACTCCTTGGCTGCTCGCTGGGTGTGGATCTGCTGCAGCATCTGCCCGATGCCCTCCTGCTCTGCCGCCCCGGGGTACTGCGCGAGATACTCGTAATATCGTTCCTCTGCTTCGATCAGGGCAGCGTCGTCGAACTCGATGCCGGCGAAGCTGGCCAGCGCGGCGTCCGCAGACTGCCGCATGGCGTGCCGCGCGTACCGGCTGCGGGGGTACTCCTGCACCAGACGCGAATACTCGAGCTCGGCCAGGGCAAACTCTCCGCGCTCGAAGAAATACCGGGCCTTGGTCCGGATAGCCTGTTGGGCCAGGCTGGTTTCAGGCCGGGCGGCGGTGATGTCGTCGAGTATGGTGAGCGCCGTGTCCTCTGTACTCAGGATTCGCATGCCCAGCCACTTGCGTTTTACCCCGGTCAGGAACACTTCGGCCACGACGAACTCGAACTCGTACGCCCGGTCCTCCGCTTCGGTCCCGGCGAAGCTGTCCAGCACTTCCTGCAGATTCTCGTGGGCTTTGTAGTAATCCCGGCGGGCGATGTGGATCTCCGCCTCCAGCAGCAGGGCGTCGGCCACGTAGTCCGGTTCTGTGTCGCCGTAGGTCTTGAGCCACTTCTTGAGCATGCCCTTGGCCCGGCGGTAGTCCTGACGGGCGTGGGCCTGGCGGGCAAGTTGAAGATCACCCAGCGCCGTCCCCGGTACCGGGGGCGGGCTTTCCACCCATTGGCCGGTCTTGGGGTCGTAGTCCAGCTCCCGTGCCTTGGGGCGCGGCTCGGCCGCGTAAGCCGAACCAGTCACCAGGAGCGCGACTATCCAGCATGAGCCAGGCCGGCAGATTCGATACGCTGTCATCCGTGACTCCCCGCGCCAGAGGACGCTTCGTAACACGGTCTTGGTACCAGCAGGCGGCATTCTAGCGGCCGACTCGCCGGTGCGGCAACCCGCCAGTCAGGGTTTGCCCGGGCACGTGCCAAGGACACCCTGCCCGCACTCTCGCGACGCGGCTTCGTCAACTCACGGCCTCATGCTACTATGCTCCGATGGCCTCGGTGGTAATCCAATCAGTGACCAAACAGTTCGGCCCCAAGGTCGTGCTGGAGAACGTCTCGCTCGACATCCACACCGGCGAGACGGTCGGTCTGGTCGGCGCCAACGGGGCGGGCAAGACCACGTTGTTCAGGTTGATCACCGGTCAGGAGCAACCCGACATCGGGACGGTGACCCGCTCGCGAGGCCTGCAGGTGGGTATGCTCTCGCAGGAGCCGACGCTTGATTCGGCCCGTACCCTGCACGACGAGGTGGGGCGCGTCTTCGACGAGTTGCTGGAGCTGGCGCACCGCCTCGGTGAGTTGGGTCACCGCATCGCCGACCACCACGATGATCCGCGATTGCCGGAACTGATGGCCGAGTACGATCGGCAGAGTGCCCGCTTCGAGGCGGCGGGGGGCTACGGTTTCCAGACCAGGCTCAACGAAATCCTCGGCGGCCTGGGTTTCAGGGAGGCGGACCATTCCCTGCCGGTGTCGGCCCTGTCTGGCGGACAGAAGTGCCGCGCGGCCCTCGCCCAGGTGCTACTTCAGGAGCGCCAGCTTCTGTTGCTCGACGAGCCAACCAATCACCTGGACATCGACGCAACGCGCTGGCTGGAGAAGTTCCTGGCTGGTCATCATGGTGGGGCGGTGGTTGTTTCACACGATCGCTACCTGCTTGACCGGCTGGTTAGCAAGATCATAGAGGTCGAAGATCGGCGCGTTACCGTATATCCCGGTAACTACACCAACTACGTGCAGGCCAAAGAGACGCGACTGCTGGCCTTGCAGCGGCAATTCGAGAAGGACCAGGCGTTCATAGCCAAGGAGCGCGCGTTCATAGCCAAGCACATAAGCCGGCAGCGCACCAGGGAGGCCCGGGGCCGGCGCACACGCCTCGAGCGGCGGGTGCAGGCCGGCGAGTTCGTCGAGCGCGCTCCCAATCAGCGGCGAGGTGCCGTGTTTCGCTTCGAACAGACAGGTCGTACCGCTCACCAGGTACTGCGCTGCGACGGGCTGTCGAAGGGTTTCGACGACAAGCGATTGTTTGAGGATCTTAATCTGGAGGTGCTCCAAGGAGACCGGCTGGGAATTACCGGAGCCAACGGGACCGGAAAGACAACGCTCTTGCGTATCATGCTGGGGCAGCTCGACGCGGACAGTGGCACCATGGACTTTTTCGAGCGTGGTGCCGTGGGCTACTACGACCAGGAACACGCCGGTCTGGACCGATCCAAGCGCCTGATCGACGAGGTGGCTGCTGGCAGCCCGGAACTAAACGAACAGGAGTTGCGTTCTTTCCTGGGGCGATTCCTGTTTTCCGGGGAGGACGTCTATAAGACGATCGCCCAGATGTCCGGCGGCGAGCAGAGCCGGATGCGCCTGGCCAAGCTGGTGCTCAGTGCGCCGCAGGTCCTGGTACTCGACGAACCCACCAACCACCTCGACATCGGCTCGCGCGAGGCACTCGAGACCGCGCTGGCCGACTACTCGGGCACGATCATAACCGTAAGCCACGATCGCTACTTCCTGGACCGCGTGGTCAACAGGCTGTTGGTGCTGGAACCGGGCCACCACACCCTGCAGCACGGGGGGTATTCCGAATATCTGGCAGGCGTCGAAGCCCGACGCTCCGCGGACGAGCAGGCAGGGGCCCGCGTCACGCCGCGCGGTGCTGCGCGGCGGACGAAACGCCGCGATGTGCGGCAGCCTCGACCGAGTTCGCAGTTTGACAGCCTGCCGCTGGAGGAGTTGGAGAGCCGGTTGATCGCCAAGGAAGAAGAGGTCTCCCGACTGCACGAGCAATTCGCCGACGAGTCCGTCTACCGCGATCCGGACGCTATCGGACGCCTGCGGGCGGAGTTGGACACCGCATCGGCCGACCTGGCGGCCATGAGTGCCGCCTGGGAACAGCGGGTCGACGAGCAGTCAGGCGACTGAGCCCGATCCGCCGCCGCTTCGCGCAACCAACTTCAGTGCAATGGTTTGTAGGTGATTAGCCGTCGTGAATCGAGCCGCGGTCAGGAGCCGGTTCTGCGGGGCGAGAGGCTCGGATCGACAGGCAGGCCGGTCGCTTCATCGAACCTATCCTTCTGTTCCATAAGGCGCTGCTTCATGAGGCGCCCTACCTTGAAGCGTACGGTTCGCTTGGACGGGACCGGTACCCGTTCCAGCGTTTTGGGATTCTGCGCGGTACGCGCCGCCCGCACTTTGGCCTCGAATACTCCGAAGTCGCGAAACTCCAAGCGGTTGCCGTTACCGAGCTCATCGATGATCTCATCGAGAAAGATCTGCACGATCTTCTTGACCAGGACGCGCTTGCTCCCGGTCTGCTCGGCGATGCGATCAACAAGTTCTTTCTTCGTGATCGTCGGCATGATCGCCCCCGTTCAATCTTTTCGCCTGCGCTTCAACACAGTGCAGGCCAGGACTAGATACGGACTCGAATTGGCCATCCTACCCGTCACCGACCGGACAGCTCACTCAGCTTGCTGGACGACGTGCGGGCAAGCCCGATCGACACAAGTCATACTACAGCAACAGGTTCGCGTCAGCAAGTGCCTTTTTGGCCGCCTGTGAAACGGCCCGACAATGCCTACCGGTGCCCGGTGTGCTGGCGTCGGGTCTCCACGCGCCGGTAGAGCCGGTCATGGTGGAGATCATGGAATCCGAGCCCCTGGCGATCGATGGTGACCTCCAGGTAGGTGACCGACTCGTTACCGCGATTGTAAGCCACGGTGGATGGCCACGGGCTCCGGACGGCCATGTCACCGGCCGTCGGCCAGCCCGGCCATGCATCAAAGAGCAAGGCCTGTGAGGGGACGGCGTTGGCGAAGCCGATCGGACTGGTGTCTGAACAGCCGTACAGCCCTAGTAATAACAGGGACACTGTAATGGTTACCGTAATGCGCACTCTTTCTCCTCCCGCCTTGCTGCCGTCCCGTCATGTGTGCAGCACGCCTCATACCTGGTGCGGGTGATGGCCGGGCGAACCGCCCCCTGGCCGACTAGGCCGACCGGATGGGGCGCGGAGGGCCAGAATAGCGGACCTGCCGACCAGAGCGGTCGTCCGGATTTGCGGGCATGATGACCCCCGGCAACGCCGCGGCGCTCGGCGTTGCTCCGAAGCCACATGGCGAATACGATTGCGACCGTCGGGGTGAACCAGAGATTCGATACGCCAGGAAGGGAGATTCTCCGTGCAGGTCAAGCTTACAGAACGGTCAAAGTACCGCGGCAAAGTCACGATTCTGCCAGCCTCCGCCGGGGAGTGCGATGTAGGCGCCATACGCGGCCTCGCAGCAGGCAGCGTCCGCGTGGGTGATGATGTGGGAGAGACGACGGTCCTGCAGGTCGGGGATCAGCAGGTGGTGGTGATCTCCTCGGGGCCGTCCGATCGCTGCGTGGACGATACCTTCCGCCGGGTGGGCGGCATAGCGGCCAAGTGGCTGGGGAGCCGCCAGGTCAAGCAGGCAGGCGTGGATCTGCGGGTGACCGATTCGTGCGGCTGTGCCAATCCCATGTCTTCGTTATGCGAGGGCCTGATTCTGGGGGCGTTCAGATTCGACGAGCACAAGTCCTCGAAGAAGCGGCCGACACAAGTCAAGGTGGACGTCCTGGTCGACCGCGTTAACAAGAAGCTCTCCGCTGAGCTGTCGCAAGCCCGTCACACGG
>JANQGB010000281.1 GCA_028277545.1 Phycisphaerae bacterium
CGACCGCCGGAGCCAGCCGAGGTGCATCCGGCCGCTGGGGTGCTGGTAAGACCGGACGCCCACGGATAGAGTGCGCCTCGGCTGGCTCCGGCGGTCGGCGGCCCTATAATCCGACACCGGCTTGCGTTCAGGTCCGCCCAGTGGCTGGTCGATATCGTGCGAGTGAGAGCCCATGAGCGATGAGTTCACCATCGGATCCCGTCTGCCGAACCTGGTCGACGCGGTCGTCCGCAGCTACAAGGATCTTCCACGCTGCCGGCACATCGACCGCCGCTACCTGCCATCCCGCGAACAGACCGTAGAACTGATCGAACGCCTGCTGGAGTTGGTCTACCCGGGTTTTTTCGGTCGGCAGAACCTGACCGAGCACAACGTCGCCTACCACGTGGGGGAGCTCCTGCCGCGGATCGGGTTGCTCGCTCACCAACAGATCAACAAGACGCTCTGCTACATGGCTGAACTGGAGGGCAACGGCCCTGGCAACTGCGAGCAGCGGGCTACCGAAGTGGCCGAGAAGTTTCTGGAAAGCCTGCCCCACGTACGCGAGATGCTCGATGGCGACGTGCAGGCCGCCTACGACGGTGACCCCGCCTCGCTGAACACCGACGAGGTGATCCTGGCTTATCCCGGCTTGCTGGCCGTCAGCGTCTATCGCCTGGCCCACGTGCTCTACGACCTGGGTATCCCGCTGCTGGCCCGCATCATAGGCGAATGGGCCCACGCAGTGACGGGTGTGGACATCCACCCCGGGGCCCGCATTGGCAGAAACTTCTTCATCGACCACGGCACCGGAGTCGTGATCGGTGAGACCACTGATATCGGTGACAACGTAAAGGTCTACCAGGGCGTGACGCTGGGCGCACTCTCCTTCCCCAAGGATGAGCGCGGCCGGCTCATCCGCGGCCACAAGCGGCATCCCACCGTTGGCGACAAGGTGACCATCTACGCCAACGCGATTATCCTGGGCGGTGACACTCATCTGGGCAAGCAATCCGTCATTGGCGGCTCGGTGTTCCTGACCTCGTCCGTGCCGCCATATTCGACGGTGACCTTCCAGCCGCCGGAGCTGCGTATCAAGGACCGCACCCTCCGTCCCGCCCCGACCACGCCCATGCCGGATTACCAGATTTAGCCTCCAGAACGCGGCTAGTGGCCGGGTGGTCCGTTCTGTGCCGCTTGGTTACGATGGGAGCGTGAGACTTGCCGGCGAATACCAGCGACCGCGACGCCTGTTCGGCCATCAGCCCTGGCCGCTACCTCTGGCGGCGCTCTGTGCCGTGGCGGTTCTAGTCGGCGGTTGCGAAGCAGGTAACAACCGCGGGCTCGAAGTCTGGGCCGGCGAAGACGTCCCCGGCGTCGCGGCGGGGGCGGTCGCTGACGATCTCGCTCCGCTGTACGACCCCACCAACAACCAGGTAACACTGGCCGGCGCTATCAACGAAACACTTACTTTCTGCCTGGCTCTCACAGCCACGGATGAACCGCTTGAGGGGTTGAGCGTCAGTGCCACCGCGCTG
>JANQGB010000544.1 GCA_028277545.1 Phycisphaerae bacterium
CAACGGGGTAATGGTGCCGCCCAGCGTCCCTGAATCCGAAGACGCTGAGCCGCGGCAGCCGTGCCGCTTCCTGTTTCTGGCTTCCATCTGCCGCCGGAAAGGCATCGACGTGCTGCTCAAGGCGGCCAGGGCTCTGACTCAAGGCGAGGTCCCGTTCCATCTCACCGTGGCCGGGCCGGAGGAGGAACCCGGCGAAGCCGCCTGGCTGCGGCAGGAGATCACCCGCTGCGGTCTGGGCGGGTGTGTCGAATACGCAGGAACGGTCACCGGCCGGGAGAAGGACGTCCAACTGGAGCGGTGCGACTGCATGGTCTTGCCCAGCCGGGCGGAGGGCTTGCCGCTGACGCTGCTGGAAGCGGGGGCGTGCGGTCGGGCGGTGGTGGTGACGGCGGTGGGCGCCGTGCCCGAGGTTGTATCAGACGACAGTGTGGGCCTCGTGGTGTCCCCGGGCGACGAGACCGCCCTGGCACAGGCGATGGAGACAGTCGGGCGTGATCCGGCGCGCCGCCGGGCGATGGGCCGCGCGCTGCGCAGCAGGGTACGTGACCACTACTCGCTGGAGCGGCAGTCGGAGTTGATTGCCGACGTCTACGGCGAGTTGTGGAGTGCGCCCAGGAAGACGGGTGACAGGTCCTGGGCAGTCGTGAAGGAACAGCCGGCATGATGCCCGCAATGGTCCGCAAACTGGTTTACCCGCTGCACGAGCTGCTCCGGCACCGCCGCACTTTTGCCAATCTGTGCGAGCTGGAGGCAACGCAGTGGTGGGGGGCGGACCGGCTCGGTCAACTACAGGCCGAGAAACTGCGCAGCCTGTTTCTTCACGCGACGCAGCAGTGCCCGTTCTATCGACGCAGGTTCTCGGAAGCAGGCGTCGATTCTGAAAGCTACGACGCGTTCGGAGCGCTAAACCGGCTTCCTCTGCTGGACAAGGAGACCATACGCGCCAATAGAGACGATCTCACCTGGTGGAATGCGCCGGGAGGAGTGCACCAGGCGGCGACCGGTGGCTCTACCGGCGAACCGCTGCTCTTCAACTTCGATCGCCGCCGGCAGGGATACGACAAGGCCGCCCGTATGCGAACACACCGCTGGTATGGTGTGGACGTTGGCGAGCGCGAGCTGTACCTGTGGGGCTCGCCGCACGAACTGGATGCCCAGGACCGCGTCAAGGCCTGGCGGGATCGAATGACCAACGAGCTATTGCTCAGCGCCTTCGATCTGACGCCGCAGCGCCTGGACGAGTATCTCGATCGGTTGGAGCAATTCGCTCCGCGTTGTCTCTTTGGCTATCCCAGCAGCCTGCAACTGTTGTGCCGGCACGGCCGGTCGCGAGGACGTCGTGTAAGCTCTCGGTCGCTGGCGGCCGTGTTCGTCACAGGTGAACTGTTCGACGACGGCCAGCGGCGCGACCTCGAGGCCTACTTCGGCGTTCCGGCGGCCAACTGCTATGGCAGTCGGGAGGCGGGCTTCATTGCTCACGACTGCCCGGCCGGCTCGATGCATGTGACTGACGAGAACGTCGTGGTAGAGATCGTCGGATCCGATGGCAGGCTGCTATCCAATGGCCAGGTCGGTGAGGTGGTCATCACTCACCTGGACGCCTATGCCATGCCTCTCATCCGCTACCGTACCGGGGACTTGGGCAGGCGGGTCGACGGAGCGTGTGCGTGCGGCCGAGGCCTTTCCCGGATGGAGATTGTCGGCGGGCGCCGGACGGATCACCTGGTGGGCACTGACGGAACGGTAATGCACGGCTTGTCCGTCATCTACATTCTGCGTGAGATGGACAGCGTACGGTGGTTCCGCGTGCGCCAGGACGCGACCGGGGCGGTCCGTGTCGAGGTGGTGCCGACCGGCCAGTTCAGCGAGACTGACCGGGCCCATATCGACAGAAGTGTACGCGAGCTGTTGGGTCGAGACGTCGAGCTGGAGATCGTCACCGTCGAGCGCATCGACGCTTGCGCATCGGGAAAGTACCGCTGCGTAGTGTCCGAGGCGAGTGAGGAGGTGGTCGTATGACGTCGCGATCGACCACCGCCCGGACAGGCGGGCACGCCGCTACCGCGGTCGCCGAGGAAAGCTCCGGGGGCGGATCCACCCGCCACAGGCCACTGGTTCGCTGCGGAGCCTGCCACGCG
>JANQGB010000583.1 GCA_028277545.1 Phycisphaerae bacterium
TCTGGGCAACAAGTGGTTCGACCGCTACGCGCTGGTCTACCGCGACTACACCACCGTGGCCACCTACCGCTGGGTGGGCGACGATTACATGGCACCAACGATCTTCGAGCGCGTTGTTCCCGGCCACAGCGCGAGCATCCAGTGTGCCAACCGCCGCGGAGCTACGCGAATTATCGACAACTGGGCCAGTTCGGGTCTGCGTTGGTTTGTTGGCAAGTACGAAGCCGTGGATCGGCTCGTCCCAAGGCGGATGGAGATCGTGGCTCGCGAGGCCAACCGTTGGGGCGCCTGGCCCGTGTTGATCCATGCTTACATGCCCGCGCTCGATGAAGTTGGCCATCGCTGTGGGCCGGAGTCGCCGCGGTACCGGACCGCGGCCATGAATGTGGACCGACAGATCGGTCTGTTGTTCGCGGCGGTGGAAGAGGCCGGCATGCTCGAGCGGACCTGCTTCGTGCTGGTCAGCGATCACGGCCACGTGCCCACCGAGTCGTCCCGCTTCTTCGACGTCGGCGCTCATTTGCGGCGGGCTGGCTTGAAGGTCCAGGGGGAGCCGCCCTCGCCGTCCGACTACCGTACTCGTCGACGCCACTACCGTGACGTCGACGCAGTAATCGTAGCCGGAGGAGACCGGCGCGTGGCCATACACCTGCCGGGACCCGCCGGCTGGCACGAACGACCCGACTTCGAAACCGTCGAGACCTTCGTCGATCCGACCATCGGCGGAGCAACCAGTCTGTGGACCAACGGCACTGTCAAGATGGCGCTGGCCCCGCGCCGCTGGTCGGACGGCAGGCGTTCGGTTGAGGTGTACACTCACCAGGGGCACTCCCGGCTGGCTCGCCGATACGTGGGCGGCGAGGCCCGATACATTTACCAGGTGGTAACGACCGACGCCCTGGACGGTGTCATTCCCGCGGGCGAACACGACGCGGAGCGATGGCTGGCCTTGACGGCCGATACGGAGCTGCCCGACTTCGTCGTATCGATGTACGAGCTGTTCGAAGCTCCGCGGGCGGGCGACATTATGGTGGTGGCTAACCTGGGCTGGGACTTCTCCCGCGGGCAGTGCGGCGGGCACGGCGGCGTCGATGCGGCCGACGTGCTGGTGCCCATGGCTTTTGCCGGGCCGGGCCTGCCCGCCGGGGCTTCCATTGACCATGCCCGGCTGGTCGACGTTGCTCCCACCATTCTTGGATTGCTGGGCCGGTCCGGACACAACGGCTCCGGCTCTTTCGACGGAGTGGATCGATCGAATACACTGCGTGGCGCTGGCCGGTATTCAGGTCAGCACGCTGATCGAGCGGCAGGGCGCTAGGCCCTGAAAGCCGGGCATGTAGTGCCTCCGGAAGCACTGGCACGCGACTCGAAGCCAGTGGCGCGGACGGGAGCAAGAGGGCATTTCATGACTATGATGATGTTTCGCCCGACCGAGGTTGCCTCGCGGCACCGACCTGCACCGGCGGGCCGTGCAACGACTCGGGCAGCCGCGCTGTTGCTGGCGTGTCTGGTGGCTGCGGTCGGCCCCGGCGCCTTGCGTGCGGCCGATCCGGACCTGCCGTATCACGGCGTCGCGGTCCAGTTGCATCCCACCGCCGACCCGGTGGCCGCCTATGCGCCGCTGATCGCCGAGGTGGCCGACCTGGGGGCGAACACCGTCTTGCTTAGCGCCAACGGCTACCAGAAGGACATCGATTCGATCATGATCGATGCGTATCCCGACGGCTCGCCGACCGATCGCCAGTGGATGTCACTCTTCGACACCGCGCGCCGGCACGGGCTGCGCATCGTGCTGATGCCCAAGATACTGCTCAGCGATCCGCGCGACGGCGCCTGGCGCGGCAAGATCGCGCCGGTCAGTTGGACGACCTGGTTCGATCAATATCGGCGGTTCATGCTGTACTACGCCGAACTGGCCCGGCGCGGATCGGTGGAGGTCTTGCTGGTGGGCTCCGAACTGGTCACCACGGAGAAGCACACCGATCAGTGGCGCCGTATCATCCGCGAAGTGCGGGCGGTCTATCCGGGGAAGCTGGCCTACTCGGCCAACTGGGATCACTACAAGGGCATACAGTTCTGGGGTGACCTGGACCTGATCGGGCTTACCACGTACTACAACCTGAACGAGGCCGAGAAGGACGAGCCTTCGACCGAGGATCTGAAAGCGGCCTGGCGCCCGATCCGCGACGACATCCTCAATTGGCGCAAGCGGATTGGTCGTCCCTTGCTGTTCACCGAGGTGGGCTGGTGCAGCCAGGAGGGTGCCTCGATAGCGGCCTGGAACTACTATCACAACGAGAAGGCTACTCCTGCAGGTCACCGCGAACAGCACAACAACTACCGCGCGTTCGTCGAGATCTGGGCTGACCGGCCCGAGGTGGGCGGAATATTATGGTGGGAGTGGACCAGCGCCCCGGGCGGCCCACACGACCACTCCTACTCGCCGCGCGGCAAGCCGGCAGAGGGCGCCCTGCGCGAGTTCTTCGATCGTGCTGCTCGGCGATCGAACCGGCCCGGCGCGAAGTCTCAAGCGACCCGCCCGGCCGATCCGCCACGCCCGGCCGCGACATGAGTAAGTCACGTAGACACTTGCGGTTTGTGATTCCGGCGCTGATTTGCCTCGCGGCCGGTGCCGCCTTGCGCTTGGCGTACGCCATCCACTGCGGCCTGGGGTACGACGAGGTGTTCGTGATGGGGTTGGGGCTGGACGAGCTGGCTGACTCCCCGGAAGCTCTCTGGTTCGATTTGCCGGTGCGCCGCAGCGATGGGATAACACCGCTGTGGTGGTACGTGCAGGCGGTGCCGGTGCGCTTCGTCGGCCATCTCTCGCTGTTCGGCCTTCGCGCGGCGCCGGTGCTGCTCGGCACCGCGGCGCTGCTGCTGGCCTGGCGCGTCGGCCGTAGACGTCTGGGTCGCGGGCCGACCGGCATAGTGCTGGCCTTGGCCGCCTTGAGCGAAGTGCTGGCGTTCACCAACGCCCGCGGAGAGTTCGCCGAGTCGCTCCTGGTCGCCGCCACCCTGCCGGCCGTGTGCCTGGTAGGCGATCGGCGTCACTCCCTGGTCAAGGGCGTTCTCTGGCTGATCATCCTGATGACTCACCTCGGCAAGGGCGTGCCGCTGGTCGGCGGGTTGCTGGTGGCCGAGGCAGTGGCGATCTGGCTGCAGCGTGGTGAGCGCCGCGACTTCGGCCGCTTGGCCATCGCGGGTGCCATGGCCCTGGTGCCTGCCGGGGTGTGGCTCCTGGTCGCCAACGGCGCCGTATTCGCCGATGGTCCGGTCAACACGGATGCCGGTCTGCGCCACAGCGTGTGGCAGGCCTTCACAGGTCTTACCTTCGGCTACGCTCAGACCAAGCAGCAGATGGTAGCTGAGTTTGTTGACGCCGGATTGGTGTACCTGCACGGTCACGTATGGCCGGTCACGTCGGCCCTGGCCGTCCCGCTGCTGGTAGGCCTGGGACGGGCGGTACTGACCGCTATCCGCCGCCGTCCAC
>JANQGB010000588.1 GCA_028277545.1 Phycisphaerae bacterium
AAGTGGGGATCGTATCCGAAGCCGTTCTTCCCGCGGGGATCGTCGACGATACGCCCCGCTATGGTGCCCTCGGCCGTGGCCAGGATTCGATCGCCGTCCGCCAGGGCTACCGCGCAATGAAAGCGGGCCGTTCGGCGCTCGTCAGGCACGCCGCTCAGGGCGGCCACCAGCTTGGCGTTGCAGTCTGCCGGCGTGCAGCCGGGGCCGGCATATCGGGCGGAGTAAACGCCCGGCTGGCCGTCGAGTGCGTCGACCGACAGTCCGGAGTCGTCGGCCAGCGTCCAATACCCGCTCAGCCGACTGTAGTGCCTGGCCTTGGCAGCAGCGTTGGCCGCGAAGGTGTCGCCGTCCTCGATCGCTTCCGGCACGTCACCGACGTCGTCCAGCGTCACGAAATCAACGCCCAGGTCGCCGAGCACCGCAACCGCCTCGCGGAGCTTGCCGCGATTCTTGGTGGCCATCAGGATCTGCCGGCAGGCGCCAGTCACCACGCGTCGTCCTCCTCGGCGGGAATACGCACCAGCATCGAACGCACCGGCACGGACTCGCCGCCCTTACCGCGGCCGTACCAGATGTCGTCGTTGGTCAGGTTGTATTTGCACTCGGGGCGCTTCTGAAGGTCGCGCACCTCGCGGCTGTAGGAGTCCACGTAGGCCCGGCGAACGGGCACCTCCTCGCCTTCCGGCGTAATGAAGCGCTTGCTGCTGTCAACCAGGGCGTCCTCACCAAAGGTCCCCACCGTTACCATGCTTTGAGCCACGTCGTGGTAGTAGTATGCCTCGTAGCCCTGCTCGCGGAGTTGCCTGGTCTTCTCCGCAGCGGCCTTCTTACGGTCCCGCATGGATGCGGTGTTGAAGTAAACCGCCACCTGCAAGGTATAGATCCCCTGGGCGCGCCGCAGGTCCCAGGCGGGGTTGCCCACGTCGGGGGCAGGATAGGGCACCATCCGCGAATCCAGAAAGAAGCGGCGCCCCTGATCGTCCGCCAGTTCCTTGAGCATCAGTCGATCGCGAGTTATCTGGGGCGGGATCTCCCGCTGGCCGCTGGCCTCGTTGGACTTGAAGTAGTACGTACCGTAGTAGATCAAGGCCCGGTCGGGCTCCGCCAGAACCCAGACCTTCTTGGAATCGATGCCCCGGGTGTTGCGCAGGGCGTCGGCGATGGCTTCGGCATCCTGCTGGGCGGTCGCCCCGTACAGTTCCAGGCACTCGATGGTCCAGCGCTCGCCCTGAGGTTCGAGCCAGCTGCCGCCCGAGCCGTCCGGCGCGCAGCCGGCCAGTAGCAGCGCCAGCATGCTCACCACAACACTACGCATGCCAACTCTCTCCGAAGTATTCATCCACCCGGGTCAACCGGAGTCATTTCAGCCGGCGGCGAAGGGCCTTGGCCTGGCTGGCCTGCAGATCACGGATGCCCCGCGAGGCCACCAGCAGCATTTTGTCCAGCTCCGCCCGGCTGAAGGTCGCCCCCTCGCCGGTGCCCTGCACCTCGACGAACTCGCCCGAGCCGGTCATGGCCACGTTAAGATCCACGTCGGCCTTGCTGTCTTCTTCGTAGTCCAGGTCCAGCACGATCCGCCCCGCGACCCGCCCCACGCTGACGGCAGCTATCGAGTCGGTCACCGGTGACTTGCGAATCATCTTCTGCCTGATGGCGTAGCGCACCGCATCGTTGAGGGCGACGTAGGCACCGGTGATCGCCGCGCAGCGGGTCCCTCCGTCGGCCTGCAGGACATCGCAATCCAACTGGATGGTGCTCTCGCCGAGGGCGTCGAAGTCGACCACCGCCCGCAGGCAACGACCGATCAGCCGCTGAATCTCCACGGTCCGGCCATCGACGCGGTAACGGTTACGATTCCGCCGCTTGCCCGTGGACGAAGGCAGCATCTCGTACTCCGCAGTCAGCCAGCCGCTGCCCTGGTTGGCCTTCCATC
>JANQGB010000643.1 GCA_028277545.1 Phycisphaerae bacterium
TCAAACCAGGCCCACTCAGGGTGACCGATGTAGCGTGAGTCGGCCACTCCGCGCCAGCGGCTGGCCAGGGCCGGATGGTTGCCGTCGACGCCGGTGTCGAGCGTGGCCACCAGAATGCCTTCGCCGGTAAGACCCAGCGCCCACACCTCGGGAGCCCTTATGGCCGTCAAGCCCACCTCGGGCGACCGGCTGTCACTCGGCTCCTGCCTCGAGGCGCCGCTGGCGACGGGCTCGATCCCCTCTATCTCGTAGTTGTAGTACACCAACCAAACATCGGGATGAGCGGCAATCCGCCGTATCGCCTCGGCCGTGGCATCAACCCGGATACAGTTGGCTATCCAGAAGGCGTGGTGGTTCGCCACAGCTCTCGTGGCCTGCATCTCATCCAGGTTGGCCAGCAGGTCGCGCTGGGTGTTGGAGGATACCTGCTGGAGGGCCCGGACCACGCGCTCATGCCGCGTCTTCATCGACGCCTTTTCGCGATTCAGGTCGGCGGTCAGAGCAGCAGCGTCGGCCTGATCCCACAGAAAGACCAGGGTCGAAACAACGTCCTCATCCCTCATCTCCGCAAGCACCATCTCCAGGTTGGGATCGATGTCCCCTGCCCACACCGAGCCACCAACAGATATCGCCAACAGGATTACCACTGCCAGTCGTGTCATGCCCCTGCCTCCGTACGTGATCCGCAACACTCAATAACTGGATCCCGGCTGGGTGTACTTCTGCCCCATCCTGCGGTGCGGTCCCTCTACGGAGAGGCAACTGAGCACCGCCTCTCGATCGGTTCCGCTTACGACGCAGACCCAACGAAAAGACACTTCCCAGACACCGGACCCAGACAATCATCCTAGCAGAACGGTCTGTTCGATCAAAGCGAAAACGACACTCGCTACCGCCACCGTTGCCAGTCCTCCGCCTCCAGCTTCCGAGTCCCGCACCTACGCAGCTAAAACGAAGAGTCGGGTACCATTTCGTGCGTTGTCAATCCGGACCGTACTCGAAGTCGGGATCGTTCCTGTCGGTCGCGTATACGAAGTGCCTTGCGGCAAGGCCGGCGGGACTGCGGAATGCTGAATCCACTCCTGGACCGTAGCCGAGAGCGCCCTTGGAATCGCTGTTTCGACGGTCTGGAAGCTCACCCGCCGTGAGGGGCACCCCAGTGGCACTTCTTCCGGTGCGGGAGGTCCTCCCGGGCCGCGCGCAGGCAGAAGATGAGCGGCGCAGCTTCCGGAGCTACGGGTGCGTGCTGCTGTGGTCTCTGGCCAGCAAGGCAACGTGCTCAAGAGCTGATCGGTGGGTGGATAGTGTTCAGCACGGCGGGATCGAAGACCCTGCCACACTCGGGACAGCGAGGCTCGGTAAGCCCATACAGCAAATACCCGCACTCTAGGCACTCCCACGGATTGGGCCGTCCGGGGGCTCGCTGTGTGAGCCAACATGCGATGGGCAGCGTGCTCAGCGTATACAAGAATCCCATAATGGCGAACGGTGTTTTCGCATCCGGTGGCTTCCAGTTGAGACTGATCACCAGGCTGAAGAACAACAGACATATGAGGGCGTTGGCAAGACCTAGCAGGGCGAGTGCCCGATAGCCCGCGGACCACGCCAGTATGATTCCGATCAGCGCCAGTAGCAGAATGATCGGCCCGGTGACGAGTACCGACTCAACATCCCAGAATACGATCAGACCTTCCGCCACTGCACAGGACAACCACCCGGCCCAGGCCACCCGCAGTGCCCACGCGATCGGGCGACTGAACCGACGGCGACGTGTCCTTCGTTCTACGGGACCGCTCTCCACCATTGAAACTGCTCCCGGTAGAGCGCCGTGCTCGCAAACAGTTGTGGCCAGCGCCCCAGCCGGCGATGGCCCTGACCGCAGACGGCGTCACCGCCCACCCAGCATAGCACGAAACCGGTCTGGCCGCCGGGCTGCGTGTGGGCTTCGATTCGGGCTTCAGGTCTGCACTCAGCGACGCCGGCCACGGCACCATGGTCTCACGGGGCTCGCCTGGCATTCGACCAAGCGGTCTAGAGGCGCTACTCTCCTTGACTGGATAGACACTGTTGTAGCCGTGTTAGAATTGAGATCACCGAAAGTGTATTGTGGTCCAGGAGTCTGCTGGCCTGCGGGCGGACGCAGGACTAATCTCGAGTCGCTCGCGGTACCGCGTCTCACACGACGCCGCCCAGAAAGATTCGGAATGATCACGGCAGGTCCTTTTGAGGTAGTCGCATGATCCGCGCTATGCCACTCGCAGTGCTTGTACTATCCTCGATCGGTAGCGGCCATACCTGGGCAGAAGAGCCGCCAGAAGTCAGCGTCCGGGACTTGTCTCCATTGCTTGACCGTGCGCACAAGAAGCACGGGCTGCCGGCAGTCGCGGCAGTGGTCATTGAGCACGATCACATTGTCGCTCGGGGTGTAGCCGGCGTGAGGAACGCGGGTGAGTCCACGCGGGCAGAATTGACCGATCGCTGGCATCTGGGCTCGTGCACAAAACCCATGACGGCCACCATGATCGCAGCGCTGGTCGAGCGAGGCGAACTCTCGTGGGACACCACCATCGCCCAGGCATTACCGGGTTTGGCCGGCGTAATGCGTGCCGAGTATCGCCAGGTGAATGTCGAGATGCTCCTGGCCCACCGCGGCGGCATCCGCCACGAACTGGACGTACCGGGACTTTGGGGCATGCTGTGGAAACGAGAAGCCACGCCCGTCGAAGAGCGTCGCAAGATGGCAGAAGTCATGCTCGCCCAACCGCCAAAGGTCCCGCCGGGTCAGTATCTCTATGCGAATTGTGGCTATGGTATCGCGGGCCACATGGCCGAGTCCGTCACCGGCAAGACCTGGGAACAACTTATGCGCGAATTGGTCTTCGAGCCCCTGGGTATGACCTCCGCGGGGTTCGGCGTTCCCTGGGAAGGACACCCCATCACCGATCCCTGGCCACACAGTAGCGATCGCGCCCCGATCTCACCCGGCCCGATGGCGGATAACCCGCCGTCCATCGGCCCGGGTGGAACGATTCACGCATCGATCGGCGACTGGGCCAAGTTCGTCATTGAACACTTGCGCGGCGCGCGGGGGGCGAACGGTCGTCTGCTCCGGGCCGACACCTTCGCCCTCCTGCATCGAAGCCGGAGCGGTGGCGACGAAACGCCGGGCTACGCTCTCGGCTGGCAGATCGCTCACCGGGACTGGGCCAAGGGCAAGAGCCAGGCCGACACTGGCAGATGTTTGCACCACGGAGGTTCCAACAACTCCTGGTTCTGCCTGGTGTGGATAGCTCCGGAGCGTGATTTCGCCGTGCTGTGCACGACCAACATTGGCGGTGATGGCGTCTTTCCCAAAATCGATGCGGTAACGTGGTCCGTGATCCAGGACCATCTGAGCAGGAGTGCGGATTGAACCGCCAGGTACATCCCTGTCAGGCGGGCGATGTATCTGCCTGCGCCTGGCACTTGATCCTCAGCGGTCCTGGCCAGCGCAGTCGCGTTCACGTTCCACCGGCTCTGACCACCCGCGGACAGGGCCGGTATGCCAGGCACGCGGCGAGCCTCGTGGGAGGCCGGCTCTGCGTGCCTGGCCGCTCGACATGACCGGCGTTTTCTCCAGGGCTGGCAGGATGGTTCACCTTGACTCAGCCGCGGTTAGCACTGACCATTCACGCATGTCTCCGCGCAATGTCGTCGGCTGCATGACCGGCACCAGCATGGATGCCATCGATGCGGCATTGGTCAAGGTCGAAGGCGACGGCTTGGCGATCCGGGCGGCCGTCCTGCGGTGCGTGAGCCATCCGCTGGACTCGCTGGCTGATCCGCTACGTCGCCTGGCTGACCAGGAACCTGCTTCAGCACGTCAAATAGCGACACTGTCACGCGAATTCGCCCTTCGACACGTCGACGCCGTGCAGCGGCTTATGGGCAGCCAACGGCCGGACCTGATCGCCGTCCACGGACAGACGGTCTATCATGCACCGCCCGTCAGTTGGCAACTGCTTACGCCTGCTCCCATGGCCGAGGCGTTCCATGCGCCAGTGGTCTTCGATCTGCGGGCCGCCGACCTCGCGGCCGGTGGTCAGGGTGCTCCGATCACACCGATTGCCGACTATGTGCTGTTTCGCAACGAAGTAGAAACGCGCGCCATAGTCAACCTGGGGGGCTACGCCAACTACACGCTCCTGCCCGCCCGTCAATCGACTGCGTCTGGAGCGCAGGACGTGGCAGTGAACGGCATCCGCGGCGGGGATATCTGTGCGTGTAACCAGCTCCTCGACGCCATTGCGCGGGACCTCTTCGAGGAGCCCTTCGATGACGGTGGCCAGCGTGCGGCTGACGGTGAGGCCCAACCTGATCTAGTTGACCACCTCGTAGGACTTCTTCGTGGCCAGGCCAGGTTGGGCCGTTCATTGGGCACGGGCGACGAAATGGTCGGCTGGATCACGCAGAGCCGGGGGCGTTGTAGCGCGGAGGACCTTGCCCGATCGGCCTCCGACGCCATAGCCGCCGTCATCCCCGCCACACTCTGCGACGCGGCGACGCAGTGCGGACCCTTTCCGGTGGACCGCGTGTTGCTGGCAGGTGGTGGCCTAAAGAACCGCGTGCTGTTTGAGGCGATCGAGAGACAGGGGCAGACGGCAGTTCAGCCGACCGATGACGTTGGTGTCCCCGCCAGTCATCGTGAAGCCGCTGCCATGGCGGTCCTGGGGGCTCTCTGCCAGGACCGCGTGCCCATCACGCTTCGCTCGGTCACCGGTGTTGGTGAGCCAGCGCCCCTGGCCGGTACCTGGGTGTTCCCGAGGGCACGCTGAAGGGGACGGCGTGCTGTCGCAGCAGTGCGTCGGCTGCGGGCACGACCAGTCGTCACGTGGCACGCGGCCGGGTCTGACACGCAATCACTCTCCTGCGGCCTGCCTCTCTGCGGCCTGGCATCGGGCCGTTCACTCCCGAGATGCCGGCCTCCATGCCCAGATTGCTCTGACGCCGTCGCGCTTCGCCCCAATCACTCAGGCACTGCCGCGACCCGCTCGCGGGGCGGCTGCCCGGGCGGTCGACATTCGGAAACGGACGGGAACAGGCGCTGGGCAGCCAAGTTCCGGCCCGCCTGGGGCCCGGGCCGATCCGGCCCTGGCGCGGTCAGATCAGGATAGCGCCGCCCGGCCAACTCAGGAGTGCACGGTGACTTCCCGAAGTTCGCCCGTTGACCATCGACGGCGATGAGGTAGAATCCATCACGTGGCGGAGCTAGGTGTCGTCCGCGCCCATGCCGCCAGCGGTGCCGAAGCCGGCGCGCCAGATTCGGCAATGGCGGGCCATGGCGGTCTTTTCTCGGACGGCGGGGCAGGCTGCCGAGTAGCGGGGCACGCTTCGCAGCTTCGTGCCTGTCTGGGCACCAGTGACGTGGAGAGGTGGCTGAGTGGCTTAAAGCAACGGTTTGCTAATCTTCGGAGCAGCCTTGCCCACGTCGAGAAACCGCGTCCTTGGTATAGCCAGGCCCGCTCAAGAACGCACCAAACCGCAGCAAACCGCTGGATCGGTTGTCGCGACAACCGCTGCTGATGGCGGACAGAAGCAACGGTAATCTGGACCGTTGGTCGGGATTTCTTTCTCTTCAATGAGGTTCTCGCGGAGTTGTCGTCGGTCGCCGGCGACCGACTGATCTTCCCAACGTTCCGTGGACACGGGCCGGCACTTGGCTCCTAGCTCGCCTAAGGAAATAATACCCGCGATGTTGGATGCTCATTCACTCTTAGGGAACTGTAGCCGTCACAAATAGTTATATTGCTTCGACGCGGCCTTAAGACGGGCCTCCCCGCGGGTATTCAGAAGTGTAGAAGTGCACCAGGAACGTATCGTCCAACGGCATCCGTTTCCTCGTGTTCGTAGACCTGAATCGGTCCGAGTGTGTTGCTCAACTGGCCAATCAGAAACGACAAGCCGACCGGCACGGCCATGAACAGGTGAATCGCTCTCCTGGGCCGCATCGTCTCGCGAGCTTCTCGCACCGCCTCAACCGTCTTCCTCGCAACGGCCACTGCTTGACCCGCTGATAGACATCCCCGGCGTTCGTCTTCGCAACGGATATCAACGATGCCGCGAAATACGGGTAGCTCGTCTCGCGTTGCCGCAAAGGCGTGTTCAACCGCTGCGTTGACCGAAATCAATACCGCGAGCTCTTCCGCTGACGTATTCGCATCGCGGAAGGTTGACTTGAGCTCAAGTTCCTTCAGCTCTTCGGTGAGTCCCCAGCAGGTCGGTCCAATCCCCGGCGTGAACTGCTCCCACGACACAGGAAGTCCGCGGGGTGCAAGAAATGTCCGACCCATGGCAAAAGCCGCCCCGATAGACGGCCGGCCCGACGCGACGACTCTCCTTCCCGGGGCGAATTTCTCGATTGCTCTAACCACATCTTCGAGGGCAGGCAGCAGATAACGCTTCCACGTTGTCTCCGAAGCGTGGCGACTGTCAAACCGTTCGGTCCAGTCGATTGCAAGCCACAGTCCACTGTGGACCGGCGGCTC
>JANQGB010000700.1 GCA_028277545.1 Phycisphaerae bacterium
GGCGGGGTAGTCCATCAGTGCGGGCGACCGCTGGACGTCTACTCCCAGCCGGTCAACCGGTTTGTGGCTCAGTTCGTGGGTACGCCGCCCATGAACTTCTTCGACGGGCGTATTGCCTATCGCGATGGCGGGGCGTTCTTCGATGCGGAGGGCGGGGCGGTCAGGCTGTCGGGCGCATTCGCCGACCGGCTTCAGGAGCGGGCCGGGCGCGACATGGTGCTGGGCGCCAGGCCCGAGACTCTGTCCATCGCTGAAGGTGGTCCGCCAGCCGGTGGGTCACTGAGGATGCGGGTTCAAGTGGTCGAGCCTTTGGGCGAGACCAAGGACGTATACCTGCAAACGCAGGACGGCGAGCAGGTTATCGCCAGGGTGCCGGCACACGTGGCGGTCGCGGAAGGGGACGACGTCGAGGTCGCCCCGGACGCCCAGCGGGTGCATGTGTTCGAACCTGGAGACACAGGGTTGAACGTTGGCCTTAATGGATACGGAGCCTCGACCAGTGCCAACTGACCGCGTATGGCACTGGTTCAGGTGCGGGACGGCCCGGTTGGGCTGCATCGGTCGGAGATGTCCGATGAACTGACCGACGGGAAGTCCAACCAGTTTTGCCGTATCCAAGTGGGCTGGAGGTTTGTGCCCACTTTTTTGTTTGGGCGGTTGCGGGCAGTTGGGCGCTGGAGAGCCCGCGCTGCGGACATGTATAGGCGGGTGCGGACGCCGGTCATCCGCGCGAGGTGTTACCCTTAGGGAAGTGCAGAGCAAATGCCAACTTCCGACATACTGCGATTGGTCGATTCGATCAGCCGCGACAAGAACATCGACAAGGACCAGCTTCTGGCGGACCTGGAGATGGCCATGATCTCCGCCATCCGCCGTACCTACGGCGAGACGGCTGAGATCGTGGTGGACATCGACAGGCTGTCGGGCGGTATTACGGCGTCCAGCGACGGCACGCCGATCAGCATGGCGGAACTGGGCCGCATTTCGGCCCAGACCTGCAAACAGGTAATGATCCAGAAGTTCCGCGAGGCGGAACGGTGCAGCATTTTCGACGAGTACTCGGAGAGGGTGGGCACGATCATCACCGGCACCGTCTCGCGCTACGAGGGTGGGTCGCTGGTGGTCAATCTGGGGCGCACCGAGGGGTTTCTGCCCCGCAGCGAGCAGATTCCGGGCGAGACGCATCACCCCGGCGACCGGGTGCGGGCGATGATTCTGGATGTTCGCGAGGCGCCTCACCAGGTGAAGATCGTTTTGACACGTACCCACGCGGACTACATCAAGCGCCTCTTCGAGTTGGAGGTGCCGGAAGTCGGCGAGCGGATTATCGAGATCAAGGCCCTGGCTCGGGAAGCGGGGTATCGCACCAAGGTGGCCGTGGCCTCGATCGATTCGAAGGTGGATGCGGTCGGGGCATGTGTCGGCGTTCGGGGCAGCCGGATTCGCAATATCGTCGACGAACTGGGCGGCGAGAAGATTGACATCGTTCGCTGGAACGAGTCGTCCCAGGTGTTGATTTCCAACGCGCTCAAGCCGGCGGAGGTGCAGGAGATCGCCCTCTGTTTCGAGCTGGGCAGGGCGACGGTGGTAGTGGTGGAGGATCAGCTCTCCCTGGCTATCGGAAAGCGCGGGCAGAACGTGCGTCTGGGCGCCAGGCTCACTGGGTGGGACGTCGATATTCTCACTCCCGCGGAATACAACCGGAACCTGGACGACATCGAAAAGGCTCTGCGGGAAATAGAGGTGGGCGACGTTCTGTTGGAGAAGATGGTGGCCATGGGCATGGTCTCGCTCATGGACATTGAGGAAGTCGGCGCCGAGCCGTTGATAAACGAGCTGGAAATCGATGCGGAACTGGCGGCGCGGATAGTCGAAACAGCCGGCCGCGAGGCCAAGCGCCTTGCTGCCGAACAACAGGCGGCCAAACAAGCCGCCGCGGAGGCTGCCAAGGCTGCGGCCGAGGCGGGAGAGACGACCGATTCGCCAACGGACGGTGATCAGGCAGAGCCGGAGCCGACCGAGGGCGCGGGGACAGAAGCGGACGCTGAGAGTGAGAGTGAGCCGGCGGCATCGTCCGAGTCGCCTGAGGAAACCGCCGCCGATAGTGGTGATGTGCAAGCGGCTGCGGTCGAGGATGATGGCTTGGGCGCGGACGTTGCCGAGGACGCTCCAGCCGAGGCGGAGGACGGTGCCGAAGTGCCGGTTACGCAGGCCGGTGCCGAGACGGAAGATGCTGGCAGCGAGTAAATCGCTTGACTGCCGTCTCACGCGAAGTGGCCGGCGGGTTAGATGGAGGTTGTAGTGGCCGAGAAGATGCGGGTTCACATCCTGGCGAAAGAGCTCAGCGTGGCTAGCAAGGCTATTCTGGCCAAGTGTGCCGCGGAGGGCTTGCCGGTCAAGAACCATATGACCGCGCTGGGCCCGGGCCTGGAAGCGACCATTCGGGAGTGGTTCAGCGATGGTCAGCACGTGACCACGATCGAGACCGCGGACCGGGTGGATCTCAAGAAGGTCAGATTGCCGCGCAGGAAGAAGACTGCCGCCCCGGCGGCCGAAGCCGAGACGGCAGCAGTGGCCGAGAAGCAGCCTGGCGAGGTCGAGGATGGCATGGCCGCACCGACTGAAGAGGCGGTAACCGCAGTGGCGGAGGCACCGCCGGCAGAGGTGCCGGCGGAGGAAGCTCCGGCACCCGCGCCGCCTGAGGAGGTCGTCGAACCGGCCGCTGAGGTCCCGATCGCAGAGACCGTCGCGCCGGTGGTTGAGCCGCCGGCCGAGACCGAGGCCCCGTCAGAACCGGTCGTCGAAGCGCCGGTCGAGGAAACGCCGCCGCCAGCGATCGACGTTCCCGAAGAGCCGGCTGCACCTGAGC
>JANQGB010000710.1 GCA_028277545.1 Phycisphaerae bacterium
TCAATGTAGTCGATCGCCTTCGGTGAGTGCAGGGCAGTGCAGGAGTGTAAGAAGCGGGCACCCACCGCAAGCTGCAGATTCGAACGCTTGTTGGCCATCGCCTTAAAGGCCGCGTCCAGCCATTCAGGCTGACGCTTCACGCGAGAGTTGGACTTGCCTTGCGTGTTGCTCTGCGGCAGCGCGGTGCGCAGATCGAACTCCAGACGAGCGTCGATTATGGGTGCCGAGCTGGGCGTCTTGTAGTGCCTCTGCACGACCTCAACCCAAGGCTGCGCGCCCGATACGTCGTCCAGGTGTCCGATCAAGTTGCTTGCGACTTCCATCGCCCTCTGCTCGAAGCCTTCCTTGCCAAGGTGTTTCAGGTTTCGCCGGAACTGCGATCGCATACCGCTGGGAAAGATCTGGATAACCAGCACAAATTCCCGATGGATTGCCACGGTAAAGTGGGGATAGTCAGTGAATCCCTCTGCGTCCTTAGCCCGCTCGAGTTGGAGAAAGTCCCAGACGTGCGGCTCGTTGCGGCCAGTAATGGCTGGTCGTCCGTCTGCATCGGGATCCACGCCCAGGGCGTGGAGCTTCCTGCTGGCGCGAAGTTCCTCCATGGCCAGTCGCAACAAGCGCTTCGCCTCACCATAGGTGTACGGATTGTCCGCGTCGAACTTGATCCCCGAAAACACTGTCAGATTCCCCTGTTTGAGATAGCCGCTACTGATCATGCGATCCTCAGCCACTTCGAGATACTCGGTCAGTCGTCTCGCCCACGGCGAGGTACTTTCCCTGCGCTTGAACCAGAGATAAACCTCTGGCCAAGTGCGGTGCATGGCGTTGCCTAGCGAGCGTTTTGGAGGTACTTCCGGAGAGACAACAAGCAAGTGCAAGTCCTCGAATCCGCGCCTTGAGGCGGTGGATCGATGCCTGCTTAGCTGATCCGCCTGGACCGGCGACGCGACCTTGCTTTCGATTATCAACGACCATTCGTCGTTCGCATGAATCCACGCGTCCGGCAGCCCACGCTGCTCAGCTTCCCGCTCGCCAGACTCCGCTTCGCCAGGAAGCGTCTGTTCCACGATCTCCAGACGACGAGCGCTGGGTGGGGCGAGGCCAGTCGTCCACCGCACGAAGGCACGCAGCAAACGCGGGTCTTCCCGCAGACAGCACACCAGCGCGTGCGTCAGCCGGTTCTCCGGTCCGTCGTATTGGTCGAAGAGGTTGCGCATTTGGCACCTTTGCTTTGCGTGTTTCTATTATCACCTTTAGTGTTGGGAGACAAGTCCCTGTCCGCGGTCAAGCTCGTGTCTCGATCGAAAGGCGTGCAGGAAGGGCGTGTCGTACTGAGCCCAGCAGATTGGCGGGAGGTCAAGAGTCCGAGTCCGGACTCCTCACGCTTAGGCGACAAGTCTTACCACGTGACCTGGTAGTAGCGGCGTCTCAGTCTGCCAAGTAAGCTGACTAGCAGCGTGAAGACGTGGTTAGGCAGCCAGGAGTGGCTAACCTTGTTACTGAGGAGCCCGATGACATGGGGAATGCGCGACCGGACAACAGCAGGCTGCGGACTGAGGATATCCCTGACCTACTGCACGACGCCCAGTTTCTCACCGCGCGCTGGAAGCCAAAGCTGGCACAGGTCTCCCTTTTGTTCGACTGTCTTCGGCGCAACACGGACGGCTCGCAGATTGCCGACCGTACCGTGGAGATCCGGTTGAACCGTGTGCACAGGATTGCCGCATACTACGACCCCGCGAATATCGAGGTTCGTCCGTCACGCTTTCGGCTCGATCGCCCCTTCAGCTCTGCCAGCCTCCAGGATTGGTCATACCCACCAAGCGAGGCGTGCCTCTCCATCAACTCACAGGAGAGTCTCTTCGCCATGACGACCTCCTGGCGGATCGACTGGCTGGAGGGCACCTATGCCAAGCAGGCTGGCGACCCGCGTACATTCTCCATACACCTGTACCTCGACCAGTACGATCACGGCGAATACGCGTGTGAGCGGTGCCTCTACTTCGAGTGCGAAGCAGTGGACGCATTCTCGTCGGGTGTTGCGCTCGATCTCGACGAGTGGGGCGGCCAATTCGACGCGTGGTGGGATTTCTGGGAGGCCCACGTCGGTGAGATACGTGCGCCGCGCGGAGAAGGAGGACCTGCTGCGGAGGACAGGTTCATTCCTGCCGGGGAGGACCCGCCACCAGACTTGAGCTACGAACCACCGGACCAGCCTGCGTTCCTGGTTCTGCAGACCGACGCTCCGCCAGAGTTGCTCGGCCCGATTCAGGGCATGATTGAGGGAATCATGCGCCGGGACTGGGCACGTCTCGCCCAAGCTTGGCCCGATTATGATAAGAGTGCAGAAGATCGAGCTAGGGAACTGGAGGAACTGTACCTGGGGCCCGAGTTCGGGCGGTGGACGTATGTGCGGCAGGTAGACGCGTGGTGGGAAGAGGGCAGCCAGGCATGTGTGACCGTCAGGGGCATCGAGCATACTGCGCCTGATCACGAGGATCCAGCGGCCAATCAGGAGACCGTCATCAGCTTTGCGCTCCGGAAGTCCGATCACGGGTGGCGCATTCTTACTTTCGCTCAGGGGTGGCCTGAGGACGGTTCTGCAGACCAGCCCAGCGGGCCCAAGCCGTGGCTTGATGAGCAGGCCCTGCAAAGCGAGTAACCCACGAGCAAGACACAACGCCCAGCCAACGCGTATAACCGGGGGCCGCGTCCTGCCAGGCTGGCTTAGCGGCTCAGGCCGGGCGACGACGCAGTGTATGCTGGCGGCCCTTCCCGATAAGGCACCGACGAAGCCTGAGGATCAGTATGGTCGGACGCGATCCATAGCCCTCGTTAACTCCCCCTCTCGGTGAAGTAGATCGTCGCCGAACGCCACGAGGTCACGGTGCGGAACCGCACAGTCACGGGCAGCCAGCAGCCGCTCGACACAGTAGTGCTCCTGGCCCGGTCCGGTCCATGCCGCGAGGCACAGCAACGCGGCGGCGGATGATCGGCTGACTCCACCTTGGCATTGGCAGAGAAGAGTGCCGTCCAGTTCAGCGACGGATCTCGCGAAGTCAATAATCGATCTGGCGTGGTCAATCGTGGGCGGCGTTAGCGTCAGACCGACTTTCGCGGCCTCCCTCTGCCGCAGTCGAACGCGCGCGGCGTGGATGGGGTCAGTCGTGCTGGGGGCTTCAGTGTCATCAAACCGCAGGACGAGGCGGTGAGGGACACCGCCGGTCTCAACCGCGTACTCACGCTGTCCATGGATAGAGATGATCGCTCGAACGTCGACCGCGCCGGGCTTCCGCAAGAGCATGCCCGCTTCGGAGTAGCCGAGTATGAGTAGCGGCGGATGTGTCACGGTTGTTCAAGCCACCTAAATGAGACAGGGCATCTTCCTGCTGCTCGCGCCCGGCGTCGCCGGCGACCGTCAACTTCTTCGTTCAGTGTATAACAGCAGGGCGTGCGATCCAAGCCTGGGCCGTCACCAAGTAGCGTTCAGGCCGGTGCGGTACGCGGAGAGACGCGCCGATCTCGTTGAATCGAGAAGGCTACGCGGTTATAGTCAGGCTGGCGGTTCGGCACAAGGTACGCGCCGTGGCAGGACATTATCGAGCCAGGCAGCTGGGGAGGAGAGAGATGCTACGCTACTGGCTACCCATCTTGCTCACATTGGCGGCTTCCGCACCTGCAGCTGCGGATCAGCAGCTCTTCGCCATGAGCGTCACCCAGCAGAGGCTGGGAACATGTGACACGCAGACTGGCGCCTTCGCGCCAGTCGGTTCTGTGGGGACGTTCGTTCAGAATATCGCGTTTAACCCGTCGGACGGCTACTTGTATGGTTACGACTTCGAGGACCACCAGCGGCTTGTGCGAATTAACCCGGCTGACGCCACATGCGTTCCACTGGGTCCCCCGATCACTGAATTCGGCTGGGCTTACGTGCACGGCTTGGCGTATGATTCAAACATGGACCGCCTGATTGGGACGCTCGCGGGATCACGTGACTTGCTCGATATAGACCCCTATACCGGTACGGCGTCGTTGATTGGCACTATGGAAGAACACTCCTGGGCGTTAGCCTACGACCCTGGCGCGAACGTGTTGTATGGCGTGACGTGGGGGCGGTCGCTCGTTAGGATCGACGTTACGGATGCGTCACAGACTCTAATTGGCGCACCGGGATCCATCGGTTCAGTCGAGGGGCTGACCTTCGACCCGATTAGCGACTTGCTGTATGCTGTCCTGCTTGAACAGCCCTTCGAGGACTCTCTCCTGGCGACTATCGAACCCGAAACGGGAACGGTCTCCACGATTGGACCAATCGCGAGCGACGATTTCATCTCGGGGCTCGCATTTGTACCCGAACCAACAACGGCGCTGCTGCTTGCCTGCGGCGGCCTGCTTCTGCGACCGCGCCTGCGGCGCTCGGCCTGACGAGGCCCAGGCCGCGTGCCACATCGGGCC
>JANQGB010000780.1 GCA_028277545.1 Phycisphaerae bacterium
GCTGTGGAGGTACACGTCACCAGAGTCCGTGTCATGGTACAGGTACTGGCCGCGTTCGCTGTCCAGGTTCTGGGCAGCGTCGTTCAAGAACGTGGCAAACTCGGCATTGCTGACTTCATAGCGCCCGATTCGAAAGTCATGGATCGGTCCGCCGGGCTCGTTGCTCCCCTCGACGACGACCATCGGCAACGTGAACGCGTATTCGATATCCAACTCGACGCTGCGGTAGACCGCGGCGCCGCTGGCGAGATCCTCGAACTTGAGCTCGGCGCTATACCTGCCACGGGGCAGCATCTGGGCGCTCTCGCTGGGTTCCACCACCACATCGGCCGTCTCGTCCGGCGCGAAGATGAATCCCCAGGCCGACTCTTCGCCGTTTAGACTCAACCAGTCACCACCGGCCGGCGTCGTGGTATAGGTCACCTGCCAATCCAGCGAGGGGTCGGACCCGGCGCGGGTCAGCGTGTAGGTCTTGGATACCGGCTCGTACGGCCCCCCGAATGATCCGCTGAACGCCGCGTCGTCAGCAGGCGTGACCTCTAGCGAGGGCGAGATCAGTGTGATGCTACGCTGCACGTCGTAGACGTTGTCGGGATTGGTGACGTTGCGGAACAGCAGCGTCGTCGTGTGTTCGCCGGGGGCCAGGTTGGCCGCCTCAGGTCCCGGTTCGATGGTGATGTCAGCCGTGCCCAGTGCGCCGAGGCTCCCGTCGGCGCTGGTCTCGCCGTTGATCAGGAGCCAACCGGCGTCGGGTTCGGCGACGACCTCCCAATTCATCGCCGCCTGCGAGAGGCTCTCGATGGTGAACTCAAAGCTGCTCGGCGTGAACGGTCCGCCCGCGACCGGTTCGAACTCCACCGCATCATCCGGTGTTACCGTTAGTGTACCGGCGTCCAGCGCGACGGTTCGAGTGAATGTCTCGCCAGTACAGAGGTCAGTGAACGTGACTTCCGACGTGTAGTAACCAGCCGCCAGCAGTTCGGCTTCCGCTGCCAAGCCGATGACGATGTCCGTCTGTGACTGCGGATCGACCGCTCCGCGTACCGGCTCGCCGGCCACAGGTCCTCCACCGCCCGACACGTGACTGACGGACACCCAGTCTTCGGAGCACGACACCTCCCAGTTAATCGGCGCTGCGGACTCGCTGCTCAGCGTGTAGACGACGCTCTCGGGATCGAAAGGACCGCCGGCCGGGCCAATCGCGCCGAGAACATCGTCGGGCGCCAGCGCCAGAGGCTCGGTTACCGTAAGCGCTACCTGATGGTCGAGCGTGAGTTCATCGTCAGTATTGGTGATCGTAATAGTGGCCGAGTTTGGCCCCACCTGAACGGGAGCCGCGCACGCCAGGTCGATGGCAGCGGTTACCGTGATCTGCCCCGAAGACGCGAGCGATTGCTCTATCGGTCCGGCGAGCCCGTCGAGGGTGACCCACGCAGCGCCCAGGATCGCCTGGCGGGCGGCAAAATCCGCGAGGTCAACGTCGCCATCGCCGTCGTGGTCGTGAGCGAAACACTCCGGGTCCGTGAAGCCAAGTTCCGGACCAGCCAGGCAGCCAGCGAATTCAGCGTAGGGGCCGGCCCTACCCGGCAGATCAGTCTCCGCCCGGGCGGTGACCGACTCCGGGCCGATGTTGGTGATCTTGTACTCCACCGTCGAGACATCGTAAGGACCACCGTCCGGCCCGCTGGCGGTCAGCCCCGCGTCTGGAGTCACTAGCAGCGCTCCCAGTGCGACACCGGGCGCCGACCTGACAACGCGAAAGCCGACTGTGGGTAGCGCCGACGAGGCTGTCGGAGTGCCCCGCGTGGTGCACGCCATGGCGGCTGAGCCATTCTGCCACGACCCACCGCGGATGCCCCGCCGGCTGTGTTCACCTCCCCGATCCTGCACCCACTCCCACACGTTGCCGCTTATGTCGTACAGGCCGTAGGCGTTGCCGGTGTCCTGCACGCTGAAGGCTGCCGGAGGTTCGAACCCCCAACCAAACACCGCATCGTCCCAGGCCCGGTCTCCATCCACTCCGAAAAAGCCGGCGGGTGTGGTATGGTTGTCAAAAGGGTCCCCGCTGAGCCAGTAGTTGGCATCGGCAGATGTCACCGTGTCCCGCCCGAAGCCGTAGACGCGATGAACACTCCCCGCGGGATCCCAGGCGCCAGCCTTGTACCACTCGTTGTACAGGCTCTCGTCTGTACTTTCGTGATCCATTGGCAGCCGGTAGCCGGCGTAGTTCTCCACCAGCTCCAGGCGCTCGGCGTCGTCCAGATCGCGGCTGAGCCATTCCGTCGCCGCAATTGTCACCGGGCGCCACTGATCCAGATCGCTGTCCGGCCCCTCACCGTAGCATCTCTGCCCCGGGCCCATGCCCTGATCCAGGGTCAGCCAGTTGCAGAACTTCAGCGCGCCGTACCATGAAACACCGGTTACCGGGTGGTTCGCAAAACCTCCGGCCGCAACATACCCCTCCGCATCGTAGGTGATCCGGTCGTCGTTAGCCGAGGCGGAGTAGATCAGTACGGTCAGCGAGCCCGGGCCGCTGGTGCCCACGACGCCGGGGGCGTCGTCGTTTACGTATACGTCACCAGACAGCGTATCGTGGAACAGGTACTGGCCGCGCTCGTCGTCGAGGTGGTCCAGAGCATCGTTCAGGAAGGTGGCGAACTCCTGGTTCGTTATCTCAGCGGTCCCGATC
>JANQGB010000801.1 GCA_028277545.1 Phycisphaerae bacterium
CCCGGAAGTAGGGACCGGACCGGACGGCCACGTCGACGAACCGGCCGTTGCCATCGTTGCGCAGCAGAACATCCTCTTCGGTGTACTCGTGATGGGCGTTTCCGTTGGCCACGAAGACGTCCAGGTAGCCGTCGTTGTCGTAGTCGAGCAGGCCGCCACCCCAGCCGGTGTATTGCCCGCAGACCACCGCCAGGTTGCTCGGTGCGGTCACGTCGATGAAGAAGTTGCCCTTGTTGACCAGCAGGCAGCCGTAGCCCATGTCCGGAATGTAGACGTCCTGCAGCCCGTTTCGGTCCACATCGCCCACCACGGGGCCCATAGACGAGGCCCCCTGGCCACCTTCGCCGAACGCGAGCCCCCAGCGCAGAGTCTGGTCCTCGAACTTTCCACCGCCTTGGTCAACGTAGTAGCAGTTCGGTGTGGCGTCGTTGGCCACATAGAGGTCCGCGCGACCGTCATCGTTCAGGTCGGCCGCCACGGCACTCATGGCCCGCCCGTCGGGGAAGTGGAGGCCTGCGTCCTTGGTGACGTCAGTAAAGGTGCCGTCACTGTTGTTGCGGTAGAGCCGGTCCGGCTGGGCGGCGTAACTCAGCGGGCCGGGATATCCCGCGGCCGGGTAGAAGTCGCGGAACTGGCCGGCATCGTACTGCAGGTAGTTAGCCACGTAGACGTCGAGGTCGCCATCGTGATCGTAGTCCAGCCAGGGCGCCGAGAGGCTCCAGGATGGATCCGCCAGGCCCGACTCGGCCGAGATGTCGGTGAAGGTGCCGTCACCGTTGTTGCGGTAGAAGACGTTGGGACCGTAGTTCAACACGTACAGGTCCAGATCGCCGTCGCTGTCGAAGTCGGCGGCCGACACGCCCATGCCATAGCCTCTGTCCCCTACTCCGGCCCGGGCGGTGACGTCGGTAAAGGTGCCGTCGCCGCAGTTGCGGTAGAGAGCGTTGGCCAGCTTTCCGCGCAAACCTCTGCCGCGGTTGTCGTTGACCTCTCGCAACCAACAACCGTTGAGCAGGTAGATGTCCACGAGATCGTCACCGTCGTAGTCGAAGAACGCACAGCCCGGACCGGTGCCTTCAACAATATTGCTGAGGTTGTGATCGCCGTAGCTATGCCGGAAGGTGATGCCGGCCTTCTCGGTAACGTCGGCGAAGACGGGCAGGGCCGCATCAGCCGAGGCGCCTTGCACCCCCAGCCAGCACGCCGATGTAGTGATCGCACAGACATACAACATGCCACGTTCCCGCTTTGGCTTGGTCAATCCTCAGCTCCCGACCTTTCGTTCAGGGCACTGGAGAAGTCATCCTCTCCGGGGATGCCGTCCCACTGGGCCCCCAGGTCGATCCAGTCGACAATCACCTGGCGCTCGAGTTTGGTTAGCGGCTCCGCATCTCTGGGCGGGTGTTGTGGGATGATCTCCTCCGGCCCGTAGGTGGCATCCCAGGGGCGAGAGGTGTTCTGACCGAACAACAGCCAGATCAGCGGGCTGGTCCGCGCCCGGCCTGGGTGAACGTAGCGCCCGGCGCCGGGTGACTCCGCGGAGTCAGCCTCCAGCAGACTGACGTAGGCCCGGTTGAACGGCCCGACCTTGCCGCTGCCCAGGTTGGGCGGTGGATCGTCACTCCCGTGACAGCCCGTACACTTGGCCTCGAGGATCGGCATGACGTCGCGCCTGAAATCCACGGTGCGGCGTTGTTCGGCCGGCATGGTCAGCTCGATGCCGGGCTTCTGAACCGCTTGAACGAAGCGGTTCGCCGGCGTCAGCTCGGGGTCTTCGTGGCAGCCGATGCAGCCGCGTGGTTCGCGGTGCTTGGCCCAGATCCACCCGCAGGTGCGCAGGGCCAGACCGTTCTCATCCAGGGTCTGTAGCTGCACCGGCAGGTCGGCCGGCAGCTCGATCTGAAACGAGCCGTCGGGCTCGACGGCAATCTCGCCCAACACCCGCTTCTGCACTATTGGGGGAATGCCGTTGACAGTCGACCCGGGACCGGCCAGCCCCAGGTTGCCCGGGGAAGGCAGGTAGACCGACGCGGCGGATCTCGACACGGGCACACCCTCGATGACGCGCAAGCGCCGGATCAGGTTGCCGTCGCGGCGCGGCTGCACGGTCGTACCGGTCTGGTAGGCGTTCAGGCAGTACAGCTTGCCGGTCGGATACTTCTCGTTCACCACGCTGGATCGCCCATCGGGTCGCGGGCGGGGGACCAGCAGGCGGGCGTGGACATCGTGCCAATTCGGGTCATCAAAGACCGGCGAGGCTTCACCAGTGTGTGGGTCGAGCCGGAAGAGCCCGTGTGTGGACTGAACATCCGCGGTTCGCCTGGATACCAGGATCGAGCCGTCGGGCAGTGGGGAAGGCGAATGCCACAGGAGGCCTTCACTCCTACCGCCGTATCACAGAGAGTGAAGGCCTCCTGTGGCATTCGCCTTCCCCACTGCCCGACGGCTCGATCCTGGTATCCAGGCGAACCGCGGATGTTCAGTCCACACACGGG
>JANQGB010000857.1 GCA_028277545.1 Phycisphaerae bacterium
ACGACCAGCGTTATGATGCCTTTCTCTGTGTCGCAAGCCGCAACCGTGAGCGGGATTCGCTCGCCATCCTCTCGTACCCGCACGATCACGAAGTGGCCCGCCTGGTGGTGCTTGGCCACGCGCGGGGCCTCCACGTCGATGCGGCGAACCTTCGGAGCTAACCATTCAGCGCTGCGGATCAAAAACATAGGCATTCTTCCGGTACGAGTTACCCGGGGCCTCCTGCCACACGCTACCGATTGCGCTGCGACACGGCCCAGACTGGTCGATTACCACTCTCGTTTGTGCCGAGCAAGCGGCATACCATAGGCACCCTGTGACGACGCTTTTTTGAAATCTGACTGTATCTTCCGGCGCGGGCGCGGTGGCCTCGGAGGTCCGAGCCGGCTCATCCACCAGAGCCGGGGGCCGGCTGGAGCGATACGGCGGGGAACCCCGCATCCTCGCCAGGAGTGGGGTGGAGGTAGCGGTGTTTGTACTGCTCCTGCCTGCCGCGGCGCTCGGCGAAGTGCCGCGCCTCGAGGTTGGCGAAGAAGCGTTGCGGGAGGACGTTGATCCGCAGGGGCCCCAGGCGGGTCGAATCCTGCTTGCTGGCGTACTCGATGTTGGCGGTGCGGAGCTGGGCATCCATCTCGCTCGCCAGGCTGTCAAGTCGGTCGCGGCTGGCGCCCGCGGACTCCTCGACGTGCAAGCGGTAGAAGGGCGTCTCGGCCCATTGCGGCGCCAGAACGAAGGTTCTGATCGGCAGGCAGAGTCCGCGGCAAGCCCGCTCAAAGGCCCGGACCGCCTGCTGCTCGGTCAGCTTCTCGCCCGTCAGAGAGCTGACGTGTCGGCCGCGGTGGAGGAACTCGATCACGGGCGCCTGCCCTACGAAGTCCGTCACCCGCACCTGGTCGCCGATGTCATACCGGTAGAACCCGGCCGATGTGGTCAGCAGGATGAAATACTCCTGGCCAACCTCGACCTGGTGAGCCCGAAGCACGGGCGGGTCATCGGATTCGTGCTGGTCGGCGGGGACAAACTCGTAGAAGTTGCTGGTGAACTCCAGCACGCCGCCCGGCGTCCCGTCCTCGATGGTGACCGACATGCGCCCTTCGCTGGCCAGCAGGCCGATGTCGCGGACCGGTGTGTGCCCGAAGTACTCCGGGAAGTCCTGCAGGTACAGGCCCATGGTGCCGGCCGTCCAGTTGGCCAGGAAGCCCAAGTCCCAGACGTCCTTGGGCAGCAGGCGTCCGGTGGCATCCGCGATGCGGCGCAGTTCCGCAGCCCGGGCGGGGTCAGACTTCAGGCGCCTGGCCAGACTATCCCGCACCTCCTGCGGAATCTCAAACTCCTGGCTCAGTGTTCCGTCGTGGATGTCGCGGATGATGTTCTCGGCGTGTGCGTCTCCTGTGCGGGCCAGCCGCAGTTGTGTGGCCGGGTTGGCGGTGATCATGAAGCCCACGTCGCCGGCCATGGCCAGTCGCATTATGGTGTAGTAACGGGCGCGTGAGTCTGAGATGTAGGCCACCACTTGCGGCGTCACGTAATAGCGCCGCACGATCCGCTTCTGCGTTGCGGCAATCAGCCCCGTGATCGCGCCGCAGGGGATGCCCGCCGGGCTGCGCTGCTCGTCCATGGGGCTGGTTACC
>JANQGB010000961.1 GCA_028277545.1 Phycisphaerae bacterium
GGTGCCCGGCATGGGGCGTCAAGTCCCGCCTCACACTGACCACGGCGCTACGGCAGCGCGTGTTGTCGCCAGGGCTCGGCGGGGACGTGGTAGGTCTCAACGACCGGTACGGGTTCGTCGATGGTGATTCGCTGGCCGTCACGCAGGATGGTGGCCTGGATGCGGTCTTCCTGCGGATTCCGCCAGGCGCGATGAACGTCGCCCGGGCTGGCCACTGCCTGCCCGTTGATCTCCACGAATCGATCTCCCGGCAGAATCCCGACCATGCCAGCCAGCCCCTTGTGGTCCATGTCGCGCACCTTCGTGCCGTCGAGATTGGCCCGGAGGTCGAATCGCGGGGGGGCTTGCTTCCTGGACACCGTCACTCCCAGGGCGGGGAACGAAACCACGGGGTCGAAGCGATACGGCTCGCGAGCAAACCGCTCCAGGTCTGCCACCGTCTGGGGCCCTACGAAGCCGGCCAGCTTCGCGAGCAGGTCGCTGACCTGCGGCGCGGAGCGCCCGGGAGCCCACCGCCGGTCATTGATCAGCGCCCGCATAAAGTCGTCGAGCGTATGTCCTTTGCCGTTGGCGCGGATGCTCCGGTCCAGCCAGGCCGCCAGCAGCATGCCGCCTTCGTAGACCAGGTGATACGCATCCTGGTCCTTGAAGAACACTTCTCCACCGGCGTCGATCAGCGAGAGCTTACCGGCCTTGCCGTTCGCTGCGCAGGCTTGCATGGCTTCCGCCAGGCGCTCAGCGAAGCGATCCCAGGAGATCAGGCCCAGCCTGGCACTCACCAGGTAGGCGTAGTAGTCGGTGAACCCCTCGTTAACCCAGCGCAGTTCGTCTGGGGCGTCAAAGTGAGCCGCCGCCCAGGTGTGGTAGAATTCATGGGCCACCAGGTGGGCCTGGTGCCCGACTCCCAGGGCGCCGAGGGCTGGCTCAACCGTGAGGGTCATCGATTGCCTCTTGGGAGACCCACCGGCGCCGGGCATGTCGGGCCGGCCAAAAAGAAACAGATAGCTGCCGCTGGGTGGCTCACCGAACAGGGCCAGTTCAGCCTCGACGATTCGGCGTATCGGCTCCGTTGCCGCCCGCTCCAGTTCATCCTGGCCCGGCGCGAACGCGACGGTAGCGACGAAGTCGCCGGATCGTATCTCGTGTGTATGCCATCCTCCGACGGCTATCAGGTCGCCCTGCAGACTGGCGACGTCCGCCGGGGCGTACCTACCGGGCTGCGGGGACGGCCAGGGGGCGATTGCCTCCCACCCCTCTGGCAGGCGCATCGCCACCCGGATTCGGGCCGGTTGCAGATCGGGTGGTGCCATGAACAAGGTCCATGCGGTCAGCATGCCATGATCGGCGGCCAGGTAGGGGAACTCGTATGCATCGCGGTCGGCGACGGACTCCAGTCGCCGATGCCTGAGCGGCACGCGGTAGCGGACCTCTACCTCCGTGGCGCCGGCCGTGAGCACGTTCCAGTCGTAGGGGCCCACGCGCTCCACAGCGACGTCCGTGCGGTCGCCGGCGACTTCCACCGCTCCCTCCAGCAGCGGTTCCGGCAGCCGGACAAAGGTGTAGCCGGTGGGCAGGCTGAGCCGCACTGTCCGCATGGCCGCGGGCAGGTTGGTGATGCGGGCGGTAACGTCAACGACTTCACCCTTGGCCGACGGGATGGCAACGGTGTAATCGAGGTTTACGCCGACAGCTTCCCCGGGGG